>CACYBJ010000153.1 GCA_902772565.1 uncultured Lachnospiraceae bacterium
CGGTAAAAGGATTCTCCTCTGCGGACAGGTCAACTCTTATTACAAGGTACAAACCCGAGCCTGCAAGATAGTTAAGCATTGCCTCGGCAAACTCGCTCTTTGCCGCATCGTAGACCTTTATCAGATACTCTCCGTTTCCTCCGTTATAGGCAACTTTGGCATCGGCATCTGCCAGTTCTTCGATAATACCCTCCTCGGCAGTAACATAGGCTGCAGAACTGTCGAATTTCGACTTGAGTATTACTGTGGAAAGAAGGGGCGTAAGGATTATAAAAAACCAGAATGCCTTTGTTCTAAGGAGAAGCTTTACGCTCATCTTAATTAAAGTCTTCATTCGCCTCTCCTCCTTCTGATATTTCCCGCAAGAATCGCCAGTACCGAACTCACAAATATGATTGCTATGCAGATGATCACTGCGCTTTTTACATAATCGCTGTGTCCCATGCAGGATAGTTCCGCAAGGGCCCTGTTAATGTGGTAGATTGGGGAAATATTCTTTAATGTCTGGGGTGATGTTGAAAACATGTAGGTCTCAAAACTTCCGCCAAAGAAGCCTGCTAACCAGACCGATACAAATACTGCGATTATGGATACCACTGCGTTCTGAGTGATGCTGTAGAACATCAGCCCGAAGGCGGTGGCTGCGGCAGCTGACAGAATAAGTATCAGCGCCGAAAGGGCCGGGCTGCCCCAGTGAACGTCGAAAAGAACTACTGTAAGGGCCGCTGTTACCAGAGATGAAATCGCTACTACCATTAACATGGGTATCAGTTTCGCCAGGTAAAGCTGGGTCTCCGAAAGCCCCGATACTTTAAGTTTTTTTCCTATGCGGTATTTCTTTTCCGCCACAAAGATTCCCGCGCCGCACACAATGGCGCACCATCCGAAGAAAACAACCTCTATGATTCCGTAGTAGTCCGTAGCCTCAATGGGGCTAAGGAAATCAGGATGGTACACCGGGAGTTCGGCATCTGCCTTGGTATCTATCGCAGTTTCAGGAAACTCGGCGGATGCTGTATTATCCGTATACATTTCAGGGTGCATTACGGCGGCTGCACGTGTGTATACGGTTCCAACCATGTACTCCAAAGCCTTGGCGCCGTACTTGTCATCATCGCTTTCGTAAACCACGTAGGTGCCGTCCGAATTAAACACAACAAAGCCTGCAAGACTCTCCTTGCTTATTATCTTCTTGGGGTCGGCGTCCGGGTATTCGCTTAATACGATTTTGCTGTCCTTGGCCGCTGTTTTAACCATCTCCGTAAACTGCTGAACTACAGGATCGCTTCCGTCACCCTTAACAAGGTAACCGGCCTTTACAGAGCTACCCGCCTCGTACTTTTCCATCATATCACCGAAGGCACTGGACAGAAGGGCCACAAGGATCAGGGGCGCTACCGTGTAGATAAGGATGTTGGTGACGCTTCGCATCATCAGTTTGAAATTGTTCTTTATCAGGTATCTGATCATTTTAGTAATCCCTCAGTTTCTTGCCGGTAAGTGTAAGGAAAACTTCCTCCAAAGTAATTGAAGATGTATCATCCACCACCATTTTCTTAAGTTCCTCGCTGGTTCCGGTGGCAATTATCTTGCCGTTGTCCATAATTGCGATTCTGGTGCAGATGGCCTCCACCTCTTCCATGTAATGGCTGGTATAAATAACCGTGGCGCCGTTTTTGTTGGACTCACGGATCTTATCGAGAATGAAATTTCTGGACTGCGGATCAATTCCTACCGTAGGCTCATCAAAAATCAGCAGATTCGGATGATGCCCTATGGCGCAGGCAATGTTAAGTCTTCTTTTCATACCGCCGGAGAAGGTCTTGGCATAATCATTTTTCTTCTCAAGAAGTCCTACATACTCAAGTGACTCGTCGATGCGTTTTTTAAGCTCCGCACCTTTTATTCCGTAAAGGGATGTGAACAACTCCACATTTTCCCAGGCCTTAAGATTTCCGTGAATTGCCAGTTCCTGAGGGATATAGCCCAGACCGCCGATAAGTTCTCTGCGGTGCTTCTCAAAATCCTTACCGCAGAACTCAACTCCGCCCAGTGTGGGTTTCACAATCCCGCAGATCATGTTCATGGTGGTGCTCTTGCCGGCTCCGTTTGGGCCTAAGAGGCCAAAAATTTCGCCCTCCTCGATGGACAGGTTAAGATTGTCCACCACTATCCTGTTATCGTATTTCTTGGTTAAATCCTTGGTTTTTAAAATTGTTGACATTTATTTTCTCCCCGAAAAAAGTGTGCCGGATCACATCCGACACACTCATTATAGATACCGAGTATTTGTTTTTGTAGTGAAAAAAGGCCTGTTTTAGATGTGACTTTTGTCACATTTTCGGTTTCTCATTATTCACCTCAATTGAAATGATCAGTGCGCAATTAAGAAGTCCCGGCAGTATCATTGCACCATGGCAGAAAAGCATCTGAATAGCCAGACTCATCCAGGAATCACTCAGACTCATGGTGGCTCCGATCATGGAGACAAATTCAAAGATCATATTCAAAACCCAAAAGCTGATGGAACCCACGGTTCCAATAAGATAGACTTCTCTTCTGTTCTTGCCCGCAATTATCATGATCGTGGGAATGAGAAGCGCCATGGAAGGCATCAGCGATAAAAGGATGCTGACTGTCGTCCAGACCACGCCCGAGACTGTATCTGCCACTTCGTTTCCAAAAGTGTTAAACCAGCCGATTTCAAATCTGTTGATGTAATAATTCAGTTTTAATACCAGAATGATAACAGCGATACCTGCTTCGATTATCGCTGCCATGAAGGCTATGAGTTTGATGGCTTTATTCATATATTCATACTCCCAAATAGCTGATTAGTACGTCTGGTGTCGGCATCTGCCGGATTTATCATTTTTTATTATAACATATCCATATCATTATATAATTAATGATATTATCCCGGCCAATATAGCCGCAATCACGGGATAGCCAATAAGTGTA
>CACYBJ010000154.1 GCA_902772565.1 uncultured Lachnospiraceae bacterium
GCAGGAAATATCGCCGCCGGTATCGGTGGTAAGAGTCCAGGCCGTAGGCTCGTCTCCCCAAACCACATAGAAGGCTGCTATGTCTTCTTCGGCGGTAACCGTTATGGTGTCACCCGCTTCATAGGAAATCCTTGTGGAGAACTTCTCATCCAAAAGGACTCCCGTTTCCTTACCGTTGCTGTTTTTTATGGTTACGTCTAAAGGCTTTGCTTCCTCTGCCAAAGCTGCTCCCGACCCCAAAATAACCGCTGCCGCAAGCACTGCCGCGGCAGATGCAATCCTCATTGTTTTTTTCATTGTTCGTACCATGCCGCAGGCGTGGTGCCCGTCTGATGACGCGCCTGCTGCGTCATCAAAGGGTTTGAAAGTTTTACTTTCAAACTTTTTCTCAATATTTCTCCCCCGGGGCACATTTATGCCAACCGTAAACCTTTACTGCGGATACTCGCTGGGCAGTCCGAAAAACTCTTCCAGCGAAATCCAGTCTCCGTTGTTATATAGTTTTTTAGCCAGCTCAGTACCTACATATCTCAGATGCCAGCTTTCATATTTGTAACCGGTATACTCGTCTTTTCCCTTGGGGAAACGCACGCAATATCCGTATTTCCAACAGTTTTCGTCAATCCACTTGCCTTCCGGTGTGTCGGCAAATTCATCGCTTACGGAATTCAGGTCGAAACAAAGTCCCGTCTGATGTTCCGAATGTCCCGGCCTCGAACTGTAGGTATCTGCCCCGGCCGTTCCGTCCCTTCTTTCATACATTGCATAGGTATCACTCTGTGCATGATAGGATCGGTATGCGGATGCGATGTGGATATCCAAGCCCTCTGCTTCCGCATCTTCCTTCATTTTAAGATAGGCTTCATAAGCTTCGTTGTTTACGGCATATGCCGAATACTCCACATCCGAAAGATCCCCCAGATAAGTGCCTGCGGGAATGTAATCTGCCGGAAGAGGGAAGGTTTTGTTGACTATAAGAACACCGTCCGCAAAGGCAGTTCCCTTGATTATTTCAAGCACATGTCCGTTTTTGGTAAGGCCCTTCAGATACTCAATATCCGCCGGGTTACCCAGCTTGTCAAAGTTTATCCTCTCAAGACCTGATACGTCCGCTTCCGGCTCATACCTGCTTTCAATCAGCGTAATATCGATGCCGGAAACATCAGGCAGAGGAGTAGGAGTGGGACTTGGCGTAACCGTAAGAGCCAGATCCGCCTTGTGTTTCATGTCATTGGAGACGTAATGCTCGTATTTAACGATGTCCCCCGACGGGCTTTTCTTCTTTAATCCTTGGGAGAAAAAGACTCCGCCTACAATAAGAAGTAACAGCAGGCAGATCAAGTAAAATGCTCTTCTTGCATTTATAAGTCTGTCCCGCCCTATTCTTCGGATAAATGCCGCTTTCTTTTTTCTTCTGGCGAGACGCATAAGTTCTCTCTCGGAATACTTGTGTCTCCGCCTGTTTATATGTACATTGCCACTCATGGCTCAAAATCCTTTGTCAAACCCTAAATAATACTCTGTTTTATCGATTATAATTCGTCCCATTTTTTATGTCAAATACGGCGGCGGAACTTGTAATTAAAGGTGCCTATATGGTATCATACGACATAAGGAGGTCGGAGTAGTATGCGCACCGAAAACCACATAGAATTCACTGAAGATTTAAGTGAACGCCTGGGCTTCTTCGTCTGGATGCATTCGGCTAAAGGCAAGCGTATCCGCATAGGATTGCTGGCTGCCACAGCCCTTTGTCTTATCCTGGCGGTAACAGGGCTCTTAAGGCGTCTTGTAATACACACATCAATCAAGTATTTTCTTATTTTCCTTTTTCTTGCTTTTGTTTGTCTGGGGGTAATGATTATAGTTTTCCCTCTGATTTACAGGAAAAAGGTAATGAAGTCCATAGACATCGGAACCGTCCAGATAGTCACCATGGACGACCACTATGTTAATCTTCATGTAGGCTCCGTAAATGCCCAGTTCCGCTGGAACAAATTCATAGACATTGACGAAGACGATGATTACTATTATCTCTTTTCCGAAGAGAATTACGTAGTCCTTGACAAGCTTGCATTCCCGGGAGACGGGCATGACACTTTCCTTTCATATCACACACCCGAAAGACTCCTTAGGGATGCGTCCAGAAAGTCAAGACTTGAAAGATATTACATGCCCCTTTCAAAGAAAGATCATCTCACTCCCGTAATCCACTTCTTTAAGGATGCGGCAAGCGGAAAGAAATCCCGCAGATAAACCATAATAACCGGTAAACACCGGCAGTAAACGGAGGCACAAAATGTCCAAATATACCATAGGCTTAGGTTACGGAGGCGGATGCGGCCGTGCAGTACTCATAGATACCGAAGACGGCAGAGTGGTTGCCAGCGCAGTAAAAGAATACTCCCGCGGAATTCTTAACAATCACTTCGAACATCCCATGGACTACCTTGAAGTAGTTACCGACACCATTCCGAAACTCATTGCGGCATCTGCCGTATCGGGCGAAGACATCATCGGTATCGGTGTGAGTTTCCCTGCGGGAACCATACTTCCCGTACTTAAGGACGGAACTCCTCTCTGCTTCTTCAACGAATTCAAAGACAAACCGGAAGCCTATGCACGTGTATCTGCCTACGGCACATGCACCGACGAGTTCAAGAAATTCAACGACCTTGCAACGGAAAGAAGCGAGGCTTTCCTTTCCCGCTACGGCGGAAAGGCCGGCTCATCCCGCATGATTCCGGCTATACTAAAAACATTAGAGGATGCACCGGAAGTTTATGACACCTGTGATTACTTTATTGAAGCCGCCGACTGGATTTCATGGCAGCTCACGGGACGTCAGACAAGAAGTTCATCCCTTGCCGGATTCTACGGAACCTGGAGCAAAAAGGAAGGCTATCCTTCAAAGGACTTCCTCTCTGCCCTTTCTCCGAAACTTAAGGATCTGGGCAGCACCAAGCTTGACTGCCCGATTTCCGTACCGGGAACAAGATGCGGTTTCGTATCAACCTTTGTAGCAAGAAACACAGGTCTTTCCACCAATACAGCCGTTGCCGTGGGAACCGAGGCTCTTCAGGCATGCATGGCAGCCACGGGAATTGCAGGTACCGGCACAGCCCTTGCGGAAATTGACCGCACAACCAAGTTCATACTTCTTTCGGACGAAGAAAAATTCGTTCCGGGTATTTCAGCCATGGCAGAGGACGGAATCTATCCGGGCTTTGTAGGCTACAGAGCGGACAACGCCGAGGCATCTGCCTACCTTAACCGTTTCAAAAAGAATTTTGCAGATGCGGAATACATCACCGAAAGAGCCCTCCAGCAGGCACCCGGCAAGAATGCCATGGTGGCCGCCGACGGTGCTTTGGTCGGTATCACATTAAAAACAACTCAGGAAAGCATAATGAAAGCCCTTATCGAAAGCACGGTATTCTCCGTAAAGAGAACCCTTGCCGAGTTTAAAAAGCAGGGCATAGCTGTTGAAAGTCTTTATGTCACAGGCGATCCTGATATTGCAGATGCGAACCTTGCAGGTCTTTACGCAGACATTCTGGAAATCCCGGTAAGCCTTGCATCCGACAAGAATCTTACCGCAAGAGGCGCTGCTATTTTTGCCGCCCTTGCAGCAGGCAGCGAAGCAGGCGGTTACGCATCTGTCACGGAAGCAGTTAAGCACATGGGCAGAGCCCCCTACGAAACACTTCTTCCGGAAGATGAAGCAGCCGAAATCTACAGCAAGCTTTTCGACGAGCAGACAAGACTTCTGGATTACTTTAACGGCGGCGCCAACGACTGCCTTAAGAGACTGAAAAACCTGGGACCGGAGGATTCAGACGACGACGGTTCCGATGAAGACACATTGATTTTCGAAGAGGAATTTGAAGAAGTTCCTACTCTCGCATCCGAATTCGGAATAACCGATGCGGACGATATTACGGCAGATGCGGAAGTTCCGGCCGAAGAAACCGATGTAGCTGAGGAAACCGAGGCTGCAGAAGGAACTGATGTGGCTGAGGAGGCAGAAGCTGCAGAAGAAACCGACGTGACTGAGGAGGCAGAAACTGCAGAAGGAACTGACGTGACTGAGGAGGCAGAAACTGCAGAAGGAACTGACGTGACTGAGGAGGCAGAAGCTACAGAAGGAACTGACGTGACTGAGGAGACAGAAGCTACAGAAGGAACTGACGTGGCTGAGGAGACCGGCGAAGTCGATGTAGACGCTGAAACTGAAGACGCCGAGGAAACTGAAGACGCCGAAGAAACTGAAGAAATCGAAGTGAACGAGGAAGCAGAAGCAGAGGATGAAACCGAGGATACTTCCGAAGACGAGTCCGAAGCCTAC
>CACYBJ010000155.1 GCA_902772565.1 uncultured Lachnospiraceae bacterium
CTCTAATTTTTGTGGTTCTATGGTCCCGGTTACAACTGGTTTTCCAGCTTTATTGATTTCTTTAGGAGTCTCCTCAAGAATATCAAACAATGATATCTGCTTTGATTTTTCACTCATAATTCCCTCCAACAAAAAAAGAGCATTGGTTTCAACAACAACAGCAACCTACCAATGCTCTCAATACAGTCATTATTCAGCGCGGATAGTTTATTACCTGCCTTGCCAGATTTCACTCCGGATCAGCTCTGTCATCTCGGACAGTGCACATTACAATGCTGCAAATGGGGGAAAGTTTTTAAGAGTTTGATCACTCTTAAAACCACTTTTATTATAACACCAAGTAGTTAATGGAAACCATTTGCATCACTTTTCCTGGAGAAAATCTGTGTTTCTTTTTGGCCTGAATTCACTATTTGCTGCGCTGCCAGGAGTCTCTCGTTTCAGATCTGTCCGTAACTCAGTTGGATCCGGAACAACTGAATCAGCTTGTGGATCAGGATCCTTTTTGATCGGATCCATTTTTATTGCATTATCAGTGTCTGCTTCTTCCCCATTATTCTTCAGAGATTCATTATTACTGAATGAAATCAGTCTGATCTTCTCAAACTCACCTCTCAGTGAGAACCACTTCTGATTAGGAAGAGGATTCAGCTTTGAAACAGAAGGCTTTCCGAGCGATTTGTAAAAACCATATTTGAAAAAAGGATAATATCTCACTGTCGCTGGATTTTTTCTCTGCCGTAGCACAACAGCCCAGCCAAGAGACAGTTTTGACAGATAATCTACTGTAAATGTCGGTTCTTTGTCATAAACACCTTTTTCTTTATTCCATACCAGCTTTGTTCCGCACCGGTCCGAGATCTCTTTCAGTCCTTTCGGAAGACCGCTCAGAAGAAAGATCGTATTCATTACATTCGCCTTGATCGTGTCAGCAGTTTTCCCATATTTGGATTCCAGCTGAGAATAATCCTGGACGACCATCGTCATTCGTACGCCACGGAATCTCATGGCTGAAAGCATCGTGTCTATCTTGCTGAGAGCCGGTGAAATACCAAACTCATCCCAGATGATATGGATCGGGACCGGCAGCACCTGGGACACGTCTTCACGAGAAACTTTGACTACCTCTTCATATAGCTGTGAAATAAAGATATTCATTAAGGGATAATATGTATCCTTTTCATCATGGAATGTCAGGAATACTGCCGTTTTCCGTTTTCCGATCTCCTGCATATCGAAGGACGTCTTTGACAGCATTCTCCCTATCTTTCCATTCATCACTCCTATATCCAGTTTTTCTTCCAGGGTAGATTCAACTGAACCCCTGGTTTCTTCTGGCATTGAATTATAAATATGTGCCATACGCATGGATGAATAGTCCTGGTCTCGCCTGAAATATTTCAGGTAGTATGTCATCAGGAACATTTCATCCTTACCTATTCTGACCTTTTCGAGGCTCTGATCCTTTAGCAGCTTGATGTTATGGAAAGTGATCTCGTCTTCTGTCAGCCGACACAATTCCCCATTTTCATCTATATATTCATATTCCAGAAGAAACATAATGAGGCCTTCCATCCACTTCCGGCTCTGCTTCCACCAGAAGTCATCTTTCGCATTTTCTTCCGAACATAATGAAGTTGTTATGTCTCTGAGATATTCCATAGCGTCGTCCAGATCACTGTCAAAGCCTTTTGAAAGCGAATTGTCACCACCCTTTTCAGTATTATCTACCTTTGAAGAGTAAGAATGCGTTAATTTATAGACCCAACTGGATGCATAATCATCATTGTATACTTCCTTAAACTCTTTACTTGAATTCGTTTCGGGTACCTGATCAACAACATCAATATCTTTGTCGTTGATCAGTTCAAGAAGATCAGATCCAAATGCCGTGACAGAGTAACTGTTCTTTTCAGTTTCAATTCCATTTACTCTGGCCATTTCTTTTTTTACTTTTATAGAAATCGGTATTTCAGAATCGGAGATGGAAAATCCATCTTTCGCTGCAATCTGTCTCAATTTGATTTCTGTATCTCCTCTAACAGTAGCTATCCATTTCTGCAGATCCGGATCCTCTACAGAAACACGGAATTTCCCGCCTTTATACTTTTTAAGTCTGTTATTGTTTGGACCGAGCAGCTCAAATTCTGACTCATTAAGATAATTGTTATTTGAGTCCGTTACAGAAACAGTCAGATAGCTTCCTGGGGTATCCGGAGAATCGTCAAATATATCTGAAAAGTCCGGCTGCGGAAGTTTATGATATTTGATTTCATCCAGTTCAGCTTTCAAGGAATCAATCTGGTTATACAGCCCTTGGATTCTTGACATCACAGCTTTGCCGGCACCAGTTCTCGCATCGACCGCTTTAGCGCTGTCACTTTCCTCAAATAACTTCTTGTGCAGCAGGTAATACTTTTTCAGCTTCTCACAATAAGAATGATAAACTTCCCAG
>CACYBJ010000156.1 GCA_902772565.1 uncultured Lachnospiraceae bacterium
CATAGGCGGCATTCTGGCGGTGGTGGGAGTTGTGGTGTGTCCCATTACTTCAGGCGATACGGCCTTCAGAAGCGCACGACTGATTCTTGCGGAGTGGACAGGTCTTGCACAGGATAGGATAGTTAACAGACTGATACTTACAATTCCGCTGCTTCTTTCGGGAGCGGTACTTACGCAACTGGATTTTGATGTTCTCTGGAGATACTTCTCCTGGAGCAACCAGAGTCTGGCCATGGTGTCTCTTTGGGTGGCAACATCCTACCTTTTAAGAACCCACCCTAACAGAGCGGCAAGCATTATTACCGCCCTTCCGGCCACTTTTATGACGGCGGTTTCCACAACCTATATCATAATGGCCAAGGAAGGACTCAGACTTTCGTCAAGCATAGCCTATCCTGTGGGAATTTCTACGGCGGCGTGTCTGTTTGTCCTTTACGTGATTAAATTCATACATGCGAAAAAAATAGAGATGATAGATTGAGGTATAGTATAAGTAATGAGTATTTTAAGTGTTGAGCACCTTACTCACGGGTTCGGTGACAGAGCGATTTTCGAAGATGTTTCTTTCAGACTTCTGGCAGGCGAACACATCGGACTTGTGGGTGCAAACGGCGAAGGAAAGTCCACCTTTATGAACATAATCACAGGCAAGTTAATGCCTGATGAAGGCAAAATCGAATGGGCGAAAAACGTAAAGGTTGGATATCTGGACCAGCATGCGGCACTTAAAGAAGGCATGACCATAAAAGCGGTTTTGGGCAGTGCCTTCGATTCCCTTTACGAGCTTGAAAACAGAATGAATTCCATCTACGAATTGATGGCAGATGCCACCGACGAAGAGATGGAAGCCTACATGGAAGAAACCGGCACCATTCAGGATATTCTTACCAACCGGGATTTTTACATGATAGATGCGAAGGTGGAAGAAGTGGCAAGAGCACTGGGGCTTTTGGACCTGGGGCTTGACAGCGATGTTACGGAACTATCCGGAGGCCAGAGAACCAAGGTACTGCTTGGCAAGCTTCTTCTTGAAAAGCCTGACATCCTGCTTCTTGACGAGCCCACAAACTATCTTGACGCAGAGCATATATCCTGGCTCACCAGGTATCTGCAGGAGTATAAGAATGCCTTTATTCTTATATCCCATGATATTCCCTTCCTTAACAGCGTGATCAACGTGATCTACCACATGGATGGCAATTTCCACAGTCTGGACCGTTACCCCGGGGACTACAATAAGTTCCTTGAGGTTTACGAAATGAAAAAGGCCCAGCGTGAGGCGGCCTACAACAAACAGCAGCAGGAAATTGCGGAGCTTAAGGATTTCGTGGCAAGAAACAAAGCGAGAGTTGCCACCAGAAACATGGCCATGTCCAGACAGAAAAAACTGGACAATATGGATCTTATCGAAAAGATCCAGGAGAAGCCCAAACCGGAGTTTAACTTTAAGAATGCCAGGACCCCCGGAAGGATACTTTTTGAAACAAAGGATCTTGTTATCGGCTACGACGAGCCTCTGTCTTCCCCTTTGAATCTTAAAATGGAAAGAGGCAGCCGCATAGTCCTTACAGGTTCCAACGGTATAGGAAAGACCACTCTTCTTAAGAGCCTTTTGGGACTGATCCCTTCCTTGGGCGGTACGGTGGAACTTGGCGAGAATCTTGAAATCGGTTACTTTGAACAGGAATGGCCGCAGGATATCGAAACCACCTGTCTTCAGGAAATCTGGAACGAGTTTCCGGGCTTTTCGCAGTATGAAGTCCGCTCCGCCCTTGCAAAATGCGGACTTACCACAAAGCACATTGAAAGCAAGTGTAAGGTGCTTTCGGGAGGCGAGCAGGCAAAGGTAAGGCTTTGCAAAATAATCAACAGGGACTCCAACCTCCTTGTACTTGACGAGCCTACCAACCATCTTGACGTGGATGCCAAGGAAGAACTGCTCCGCGCCCTTAAAGAGTACGGCGGAAGCATACTGATGGTATGCCACGAGCCGGAGTTTTACGAGAATCTGGCTACCGAGGTCTGGGACTGCACCAAGTGGACCACCAAACTTCTGTAGACCTGCGGTTTTCCTTTAATCTTTACGATTTTAAAGAAATAAACTATACTGTCTTCTATGAGAGAAAAGATTTCAAAAATCAAATCCATGCGAGTGGTAAACGAAGGTGTGGATGTGGGAAAGAGTTTCGGAAGCAGGCAGATTGCCACCTATGCATCCAGCATAGCCTTTTTCTTCTTCCTTTCCGCCATCCCTCTGATTATCACCTTTGCCTGCCTGGTGCCCTTTACAAGCATCAGCGTCAGCGAAATAATGACTGTCATTATGCAGGTGGCGCCGTCGGCAGCGGAACCGCTCATAAATACCATTATTTCCGAAGCCTATTCCCGCTCGGCAGATGTGCTCCCGGTTTCCTTTGTGGTGCTCCTTTTTTCCGCATCCCAGGGTATGAACGCCATCAGATCGGGGCTTAACAGAGTGTATGAGCAAAGAGAAAGCAGGTTCTTCCTGATAATCTGGCTCAGATCTTTCGTATACACGCTGCTTATTATGATCCTTCTTTCCGGCGCATTGGTATTCGTGTTCGGAAATGCGGTAATTAAAGGACTTCAGTCCTACTTCCCGGAACTTGACGGTATCGGGATTCCGGAAAATGTAATATACAAAATACTGTTCTGGACAGTGGGCATGCTGCTTTTCGCAGCCTTCTATACCTTCATTCCGGCAGGCAGGAGAAAGTTTAAATGGCAGATTCCCGGCGCCCTTTTTTCGGCGGCCGTCTGGTACGGATTTTCCATAATCTTTACCATATACGTTAACGGAATCAACAAATATACGAGCTTTTACGGAAGCGTTGGTACCATAGCCATACTTCTGTTCTGGCTCTATTGCTGTTTTTATATACTCCTTATCGGAGGCTTTATAAACTGCCAGATTTTCAAGCGCTTTCTAAAACCCAGAGAGGAAAGAAAGGCACTTGAACTTGAAGAACAGAATAAAACAGAAGAGGAGATTACGGAAGCATGAACATTAAGGCGGAAAACGGAAAACTTTTGATTAACCTTCCCGAAAGAATTGACGGTGTCAACGCAGGCGACATTGACAACGAGATCACTGCGGCTCTTTCGGCAAATGCAGGACTTGTGCCGGAGTTTGACGCATCTGCCCTGTCTTACATTTCCAGTGCGGGACTCAGGGTACTTCTTAAGTGCCAGAAACAGTTTGCCGGAAAGAAACTTGTGGTAAGAAATGTATCTCTTCCGGTATATGATATTTGCGAAACCACGGGCTTTACAGACCTTTTGGATATTAAAAAGGGGCTTAGAACCGTTGATGTTTCAGGCCTTGAAGTAATCGGTCAGGGCGGTAACGGAAAGGTTTACAGAATCGACCGTGATACCATTTTAAAGGCCTACAACAAGGGAAATACCCTCGAAAGCATAGAGAGCCGCAAGAAGTATATGAGAGCGGCATTTACCGCAGGAGTGCCTACAGCCATTTCCTTCGATACCGTTAAGGTTCTCAGTGATGAAGGCGAGTCCTACGGAATCGTTTTCGAACTTCTGGGAGCCCAGTCCGCGGGACAGGTTATCAGCGAAAATCCTGCTGCCCTTCCGGAGATTTCGGGAAAGCTCGGCAAGCTCCTTAAGACTCTCCACACTTCCAGGCCAGAGGCAGGTACCTTCCCTACCATCAAGGAAAAGATTTACGGCTGGATCGACATTCTTGAGAAAAACTACATTTCCAGGGAAGATGCCGACATTATGAGGAACGCCATCAAGGCTGCTCCCGAATCCGAAACCTTTATCCATTGTGATTTCCATGAAGGAAATATTATTATGGAAAACGGTGAGCCGCTGCTTATCGATATGGACGATATATGTGTGGGTCATCCTATTTTCGACCTTACATTTATCTTCCTTAACCACGTTATTGCGGCACAGAACGCTCCCGACGTAACCAGATTCTCTCTTCAGATGAGCCCTGAGAATGCCATCGCTTCCTACAGGGAAATACTTAAGAGTTATTTCGATACCGACGACGAAAGCGAAATTCTTAAATATGAGCAGATTACAAATGCCTTCGTGCCTCTCCTTATGATTCTTTCTCCTGCCAAATCGGCAAACAGCAAGAATCTGCCTAAGGAAAGAGCACAGCTTCTGGTAGATACCATTCTGCCTCAGGTAAGACAGACAGCGCCTACACTTCCGAAGCTCTTTAAGCTTCTTCAGACAGCCCCCGGAAAGAAGACTGCGGACAAGTTTTCCAACTCAATCTATCAGGTTGCCCTTCTTCAGTCTCTTATGCAGGGTGAGTACGACGGTGTCACCACCGTTGAAAAACTGGCTCAGTACGGCGACATCGGTATCGGTACCTTCGAAGGCGTAAACGGCGAGATGATAGTCTGGGAGGG
>CACYBJ010000157.1 GCA_902772565.1 uncultured Lachnospiraceae bacterium
ACAGACCCATGTAAACGTCGGTCATCGGTACTGAAATGAGGGGAACTGAAATGGGCAAAGTAATAGCATTTGCAAATCAGAAGGGCGGAGTCGGAAAGACAACCACAGCAATGAATGTCTCGGCGGCTCTTGCAGAAAAGGGACAAAAAGTAATTCTTATAGATATCGATCCGCAGGGAAATGCTTCCTGGGGACTCGGCGTAGACGAAGATGCTACGGAGTATACCATCTATGATCTTTTAATCGGCGAGTGTACTTTCGGACAGGCAGCCGTAAAGACGGACTATGAGAATCTGTCGGTCATTACTGCCAATGTGGACCTTGCGGCAGCCGACGGAGATCTTAAGAAGATGAACAATCCCGAGTATGTTTTGAAATCCAAACTTATCGGGTACAGAGACAGCTATGATTACATAATCATTGACTGCCCGCCGTCGCTTAACCTTCTTACCATCAACTCACTTTCATGTGCGGATTCGGTTATCGTTCCGCTTCAGTGCGAGCCTCTTGCACTTGTGGGTCTCAGTCAGCTTCTCGAGACGGTTTCTCTCGTAAAGCAGAGACTTAACCCCGACCTTAAAGTGGACGGCGTAGTCTTTACCATGTATGACGGCCGAACAAAAATCAGCCAGCAGGTGGTTCAGGAAGTAAGACAGAATCTAAAGACTCACATCTATCAGAACATAATTCCGACCAACGTAAGCCTTAAGGAAGCACCGAGTTTCGGACAGCCTATCAATGTTTATAACAAGAGGTCGGTGGGAGCCAGGGCATATGCCGGACTGGCCGAAGAAATACTTAAGCGCGACAAGAAATTATAAGCAGGTTTTTATGAAGGAATATATAAAGAAATAGGAAAAGGGGTAGAAATATGGCACAGAAAAGATTGGGAAGAGGACTGGATTCTCTGATCAAAGATAAATTTGACGCACCGGCGGCTTCGGCATCTGCCGCAAACGCAGGTTCAGGAGATATCATGGTAAGTCTTTCCTCCATCGAGCCTAACAGAGAGCAGCCAAGAAGCAATTTCAACGACGAAGGAATAGAAGAACTGTCCGAATCCATTAAGGTTCACGGAATCATTCAGCCGCTCATCGTAAAGAAGCACGAAAACGCAGAGGGCATGTATGAAATAATTGCCGGCGAAAGAAGATGGCGCGCCGCAAGACTTGCAGGTCTTACGGAAGTTCCGGTACTTGTTAAGGAATACTCCGAGCAGGAAGCCTACGAAGTAGCCCTGATCGAGAACATTCAGAGACAGGATCTTAATGCAATTGAAGAGGCTCTGGCCTACGAAAAACTCATTAACGATTTCAACCTCAAGCAGGAAGAACTGGCCAAGAGAGTTTCCAAGAGCAGAACTGCCATCACCAATTCTTTAAGACTTCTCAAACTTCAGGACAAGGTTAAGCAGCTGGTAGTAAACGGAAAACTTTCCGCAGGACATGCCAGAGCTTTGGTGGGAGTAAAGAACGAAGACAAGCAGGTAAAACTTGCGGACAAGATTGTTTATGAAGGGCTCAGCGTAAGAGAAGCCGAGGACATTGTCCGCGGCCTTGATGCACCTGCAAAGAAGAAGGATGAGAAGGCCGGCAAAGAGAAGGCGCCGGTTAGTCCGGAGCAGGCCAATATCGAAGAAGAACTTAAGGCAATCTTCGGAACAAAGGTTAATATCAAGGGAAACAGCGAGAAGGGTAAAATCCAGATTGAGTATTATTCTCAGGATGAATTTGAAAGAATCCTTTCACAGCTGGGAGCCAATCTGTAAAAAGAGCGGCTGCGCAGGCAGTTTTAAGTGCCAAAGCGCGGCGAAAAAGGATGTTTAGGAGAGAGAGTAAATGTTTGAACGTATCGGAATCAGTACGGACATATTGATAATCGTTCTGACGGTAGTTCTGTTTGTTGTCCTTGTGATGCTCATCATGATGACGATGCAGATTTCGTCACTTACGACCAATTACAAAAAGTACATAAAAGGTGCGGACGGAAAGAGTCTTGAAGCAAGCTTTCATGAGAAGTTTGACAAGATGGATTCCCTTTCGGAAGACCTTGCGGAGTACAGAGCCAGGGTAATCAGACTGGAAAACGAAAAGAACTCCGGCTTTTGTAAGTTTTCGGTAAGAAAGTACAATGCCTTTGAAGATGTTAAGGGCAACACTTCATTTTCCGTTTGTATGCTTGATGATACCAACGACGGATTCGTGCTTACATCAATTCACAGCGAAGGCGGATGCTACACCTATTTAAAGGAAGTAATCAAAGGAAAACCATACACAAAACTTTCGGCAGAAGAGCAGAAGACTCTTAACGAGGCCCTGGTTTACAACGACCCCGTAGCCGAAGTAAAGAACAGTATATAATCAGGAATAATACATGCATAAATATTTACAAAGCATAGGATTCAAGCAGCTTTCCAACAGGAAGCAGGAAGAAATCCTTATAAAAAGTATAATCGACAAACCTTTCAGAAAGAGGATAGTTTCGGCATCTGCGGTAGATGACACAATGCTTGCCGAACTCTCCAGAGAATATGCACCCGGCGTAGGCATAAAGGTGTACGGACAATATAATAACGAAGACGAATTCGAAATGGATCACTATTTCCCTTATGTGGACGGCAGATGCATCAGCCTGGACGAAGAATGTGTGTTCCAGAAGAGAATGGATTCCACCGCGCTTTCGGGACTTGCCGAGGACAACCGCGTGGGCGTTTCTCTTATTTTCTATATGAATAATTCCATCGATTGCCTGGAAAACGGAGAAATAGTAAACGATATGAGCATCAAAAAGGTTGCTCTTTCCGCGCTTTCCACAGAAGGCGCAATTATTATGCCTACCGTTAATTCCATGAATGTGCTTGCCAACCTTGAAAAAGAACCGGCACCTGCAAGGATTGTTAAGGAAGAAAAGGAAGACGGCGAGAACACACCTCCGAATATTGAGTTTGCTTTAAACGATATGGAGCTTACATTTGCCGTAAACAAAAGGGCCCAGACCGAAGACCTTTTCTCTGTGGTGGAAACAACCATCATCCCTTATGGCATGGAGGCGGAGGTTTACAAGATCATCGGAATCATCGCCGAAGTGGAAAAGTTCAGAAACAATATTCTAAATGAAAACGTTTATCTGATGAAACTGGTTGTAAACGACATCGTCATGGATCTGTGCATAAACGAGAACGACCTTAACGGAGAACCTGCGGTGGGACGCAGATTTATCGGAATTGTATGGCTTCAGGGCTGTCTTAAAAAGAACTGAAAAAAATAGCAAATAATCTTTGCATTTATGAGCGTTTGCTAGTACAATGTATAAGGTGTGCGCACAAGCGACCCTTGTTTCTGTAGCTCAGCTGGATAGAGCGTCCGCCTCCTAAGCGGAAGGTCGCGTGTTCGAATCACGTCAGGAACAATGTATTAAAGCGGAGAGATTCGCAAATAAAAAAAGGAAAGAAGGACTAATCAAATGGATTATGCTAAGGAATCCCTTAAGAAACACGAAGAGTGGAAGGGAAAAATCGACATCGTATCAAAAGTAAAATGCGACAGCGCTGAAGCTTTATCACTTGCTTATACACCCGGTGTTGCTCAGCCATGTCTTGAAATTCAGAAGGATCTTGACAAGAGTTACGATCTTACAGCAAGAGGAAACCTCTGCGCAGTTATCACAGACGGAACAGCAGTTCTCGGTCTTGGTGATATCGGTCCTGAAGCAGGTATGCCTGTTATGGAAGGAAAGTGCGTACTTTTCAAAGAGTTCGGTGGCGTAAATGCTATTCCTCTTTGCGTAAAGACAAAGGATGTAGATGAGTTTGTAAACACAGTATATCTTCTTTCCGGTTCATTCGGCGGTATCAACCTTGAGGATATTTCTGCTCCAAGATGCTTCGAAATCGAGAAGAGACTTAAGGAAATGTGTGACATTCCGATCTTCCATGACGATCAGCACGGTACTGCAATCATCACTCTTGCAGGTATGATCAATGCAGTTAAGCTCACAGGAAAAGACAAGAAGACAATGAAGATTGTTACTTCCGGTGCAGGTGCAGCAGCTATCGCCATCACAAAGCTTCTTATTTCCGCAGGTTTCGAAAATGTTGTAATGACAGACAGAAGCGGTATCATTTACAAGGGTCGTCCTGACCACATGAATCCTGTTAAGGAAGAGATGGCAGAAATCACAAACAAGAACCTTGAGAAGGGTACTCTTGCAGATGCACTTGTTGGTGCAGATGCATTCGTTGGTGTTTCGGCTCCCGGCCTTGTAACAAAGGAAATGGTTCAGACAATGAACAAGGATGCTATCATCTTCGCATGTGCTAATCCTACTCCTGAAATCTTCCCTGAGGATGCTAAGGCAGGCGGCGCAAGAGTAATCGCTACAGGCCGTTCAGACTTCCCGAACCAGATTAACAACGTACTTGCTTTCCCTGGAATCTTCCGTGGAACTTTCGATGTAAGAGCAAAGGAAATCAACGAAGAGATGAAGCTTGCAGCTGCAAACGCTCTTGCAAATCTTATCTCAGACGAAGAACTTTCAGAGGATTACATCATTCCTGCAGCTTTCGATAAGAGAGTAAAGGATGCGGTTTCATCTGCAGTAGCTGAAGCAGCTATCAAGACAGGTGTTGCAAGACTCAACAAGTAATAAAAAAGAATATATGCCCGAAAGGGATTCGGAAAGGACTACCGTCAAAAGGCGGTGGTCCTTTTTTTGAAAAAATTTTTGAAAAAAAGTGAGTGTTTTTGGCTTTTTTTACGTGTAATAAGTGAAAGGGCAAATATTGCCCGACACAGATTGTTTCACTATTGTCGGATTTCATATTCCGGCGGCAAAAAATTGGGATGCTTTCCAAGGAAGGAGAACTATATGAAAAGAATAAGATTATTATTGCTATGTGTCGTTGCGTCATTTGCCGTTGCATGTTCAGGCAAAGAGAATGAAACAGAAAAAAACACGCCTGCGGATAAACTCGGTTACGTAGAAGGAGAGCCGACGGTAACCATTGATGGCAAGAGCCAGAGCAAAATAAGCGATAATAATAAGATTGATCCTGTGGAGGAAAAGAACTCCGAGGTGGTTGTTTATGAACAGGGGAAGCATCCGCTCAGTACACTGGAATCTTACAGGGATGACATGTGGAAGAAACTGGAAGAAAACGGAATTCAGCCTTACAGTGGATATGTTGACCAGTTTACCAGAACCATAAAACTTGGGGTGGCCGAGGAAAATGTGGAAAGCGCAACCGCATTTCTGGAGGGACTGATAGCAGGCGGTGAGTATGGTGATTTGAGCACGGAGGAGGTTGAAGTAAGTAAAGGAGGAATGGCAAGTCCTGATACAAGTAATATATACAGTTGATTGAATCTATACAGGAATGAAAAACAGCATCTTTGATAAGAATCTGCCCTTCGGGGCAGATTTTTTTGCGCAAGCGCTGAATTGTTGAAAGTGACTGATTTTCCGGGAGGAAATTAGGCACTTTTTATATTGTGTGCAATTTATGTTGTTGATTATGCATAAGACAAATGTAACAAGGGTTTTTAAGGTGCCTCGGCAAAATAACCAAAGATTTGTCCGAAAATTTTTTGGGGGTTAACGGGGGTGTTGGCGGGAGATTATCTTGGGTGACACACAGGAGGCGGTGCCACGTGAAGGCGAGCGAACCGACGAGTCGCCGGGCACGAGGATGAAAAACAGCAGGACTTATTGGAGGCAAAAATGGACAGAAACCTTGCAATTATCACGGGGGACGTGATTTATGGCAGAGCCCTTGCAGATTATTTCAGCGAATCAAAACTGATAAACTACCGGGTCAACGTTTTTTACGACGTAGAGGACTATTTGGAATTTGCAGATAAAGCG
>CACYBJ010000158.1 GCA_902772565.1 uncultured Lachnospiraceae bacterium
AACGGAGTGGAAATTTCCACTCCGTTTTTTATCAGATTTGATTTAATACTCTAATTACTCTTCGACTTTTTCTTCTACAGCTTCTTCTACTGCATCAGCAGCTTCTTCTGCAGCTTCTACTGCTTCATCAGCAACATCTTCTGCTGTTTCTTCTACAGGCTCTGCGATTTCCTTGATGCTGAGAGAAATTCTGCGTCTTTCTTTGTCGATCTCAAGAATCTTGGCTTCTACTTCCTGACCAAGCTGAAGCTCGTCAGAAACCTTAGCTACTCTCTTGTTTGCGATTTCAGAAATGTGTACAAGTCCGTCAAGTCCCGGTGCGAGTTCTATGAATGCACCGTACTCCTTGATCTGAACAACTTTACCCTTTACAACTTGTCCGACCTGATATGCTTCATCGATTACAGACCATGGTTCAGGATTGTTCTGCTTGTATCCAAGAGAAATCTTGCCTTTTTCGGGATTCATTGCAAGAATCTTAACGTCTATAGTCTGGCCAATCTGGAGAACTTCCTTCGGATGTCTGAGTTTGCCCCATGAAATCTCTGAAATGTGGAGAAGACCGTCGATTCCGCCGATGTCTACGAATGCGCCGTAGTCGGTAAATCTCATAACTTTGCCTTCAACAACATCTCCTACATGGATCTGTTCCCAAACTTCTGCAAGCTTCTTGTCTCTTTCGTTTACAAGAAATGCCTTGTGAGAGAATACTGCCTTGTTCTTTCTCTGGTCTACTCTGCTGACCAGAACTGGAAGCGTCTTACCGATATAATCCTCTGCCGTTTCTACATAGTGATCAGCAAGCTGAGACATGGGAATGAATCCGGAGATATCCTTGTAGGTGGCAATTACTCCGCCCTTAACTTCACGGTTTACCGTTACGTTAATAAGGTCTCTGTTCTCCATTGCTGCACTGATTTCGTCCCAGTTTTCCATGGACTTAAGTCTCTTAGTGGAAAGAAGGATATTTCCCTCACCGTCATCTGTCTTGATGACCTTTGCTGTGATGGAAGAACCTTCGCTGAAGACGTCTGTCAATTCCTGACCTTCTTCAAGCGCAGCTTCTGATTTTGGAAGCATGCCATCCTTTTTGCATCCGAGGTTTACAACTACATAATCCTTTGTGACCTGTACTACTGTGCCTGTAACGTCCTCGTTGCGTCCCGGTAATTTGAGAGATTTTTCGATCTCGTCCATATATGCGGACATATCGAGAGTCTCATCAATCTGATTCTTCTGTGTTTCGCTCATACTTGCGATAACCTCCTTGATTTTACGTTCAGGAGTCGAAGCCCCCGCCGTAATACCAATTCTACAATTACTTGGCAACGATTTCAAGTCTAAATCCATGTTTTCTACAACTTTTTTACAATATTTTCTACATATCGTAAGCAGTTTCTTGTAGTTTGAGCTCTGACTGTCACCGAGAACTATCATTATATCTGATTCTTGAGCCAGTTTTGCCGCAGCATCCTGTCTCTTTCTCGTGGCAGCGCAGATGGTATTACGTATTTCTATATCTGAAAGACCCTCTTCTTCCGCAGCTTTTGCGCATTCTTCAAAGGTCTCCAGAGTCAAAGTTGTTTGTGCAACTATGGTTATAGGTACATCCTTGTGATTCCTTATAAAAGCTTTCACCTCTTCGGGGTTTTCAGCAGCGCCTGTAATTCCCTTGCTGCTTCCTAAGATCCCGATTACTTCAGGATGGTTCCTATCCCCTATTACGAGAAGGGCTCTTCCAAGGCTTTCCGCTCTTTTAGCTTCCTTATGGACCTTCTCGACTAAAGGACATGTTGCATCAATTATGGTTATGTTCTTTTCTGCCGCTTTCTCATAGGTTGAATCGGGTTCCCCGTGAGCCCTTATTAAGAGCCTGCATCCTGACGGAGCTTCTTCTATATCCTTAATGGTAATGAGCCCCTTTTCTTTAAGTTCCCCTGTTACATCGCTATTGTGTATAAGGGAACCAAGGCAGTAAAGACTTACTCCGTCTTTGTTTGCCCTTTCAAGCTCCTCATAGGCAGTACTTACAGCTTTTTTTACGCCGAAACAAAAGCCTGCATGTTGTGCGAGTGTGACATTAATCATAACCTATTTATTATATCACAAAAGAGCTCTGCCAACCATGACAGAGCTCAAATT
>CACYBJ010000159.1 GCA_902772565.1 uncultured Lachnospiraceae bacterium
ACAGTGCTGGCGGAATAGGTGGTAAAGCATTCCTTGGCTGTTTCATAATCCGAATTCATCATGGCCAGTTCAGCCAGATAGAAATTGGCATCCTCTATACCGTTGGCCAGGGCGTACTGCATCTCCGGTTCGGCAGATTCAAACTTGCCCTGATAGTAATGTACAACTCCCAGATAGTACTTGTCTTCATTGGTCTGAATGTCAAGGAGAGATGCCTGGAAGAGGGCTTCGTCTGCGGCAGCCTGGTCGCCCATTTCAAGGCAGCAGGCAGCAAGTCCTATATAGGTTTCAAAGCTTCCGCTGTCATAGGAAAGGGCTTTCATGAAATCCTCACGGGCCGATTCATATTCTCCCATGTTTCTGTAAATACGTGCTCTTGCTTCATAGGCCAGAGCATTGGTGTCATCTGCCCTTAAAATCTTGGTGTAACTCGCCACGGCTCCCGTGGTGTCCCCTGCCAGTTCCTGAGCGTTTCCGAGGTAGTATCTGATGTCGGTATTCCACTCATTGGCAGTCTCAATTTTTAAAGCAGCGGCAAAATTGATCACCGCATTGTTGTAGTCATGGCTATTAAGATAGGCAAGTCCCAAAGCGCGGTAGGCATACTTGTTGTTCTTGTCATCCTTTTTCTTTGAGGACAGAGTTTCCTCAAGAATCTTAATGGCCTCATCCTGCTGTCCCTGCTGAATTAGAACCATGGCATAGTTCTGTTTGTAGGTCACATTCTTCTTATCCATGGATGTGGCCTTTTCAAGATAGGATTTGGCCTGATCGAAATCTCCGCTTTCATAGAAAGCCATGCCCTCTTTGTTGTAATCTGCGGCGCTTTTCTCACCGCAGCTCGTAAGGACAAAGGCGGATACTACTGTTACGGCTGTAACTGCCGCCACCCTTTTAATGCTTGTTTTAATTGATGAAAAATTAACTTTCATGTACCTGTGTGCTGCTCTCTCTTATTTATTGTCTTTATCAAAATTACCGAATTTGGTGAAGGGCCATAATCTGAATACCACATGCTCCACGATTTCATCTCTCTTAAAGGCACCGATTATTCGGCTGTCGGTGGAATTGTAACGGTTGTCGCCGATTACGAAATACTCGTCATCACCGCAGGTATAGGTACCGTCAAGACTTACGGAGTAGGTAATCTTCGGATAGCCGTTGGCAGTGCTTTTCTTGGGGCTGCCAAAGTATCCGTAAGGATCCTCCAGTTTATACTCCTCTCCGCCGTCTGCGGGAGTGATATAAATCGCATCGTCATCATCTATACGGATGGTCTCGCCCGGAAGGGCTATGATACGTTTGATATACTGCTTCTCGTTGGTCCTGTCAGATTCAACTATTACCACGTCGAAACGCTGGGGAGTGTATCCGACCTTATTGGCCCAGACCAGATCGTGGTCGGTAAAGGTGTCTGTCATGGAATCACCGGAAATAAGCACCGGCTGCCCCACAAATCTCTTTACCAAAAGAGCAATAAGAAATACCACCGCGGCAAATGCCACTGTCTCCAAAACATCCTGCAAAAGGGTGGTTTCCTTCTCTGCTTTTTTATTCTTTTTTGCCGAAACGCTTTTTTCTTCCGCAGGTTTTGCTTCAGATATTTCAGCCTTGTTTTCGTCGTTTAATTCTTTTACATCCTGATCCATTTGGGAACTGCCTCCTCGCATAGTCATACAGACTAAATTATATTGCAAAAAGCCCTTATTTGCAAGCAAACCGAGGGCAAAAAAGACCCCGGACAAACGCGGTCCGGGGCCAATTTGACTTATCTTTTTACTTTTTCTTTTTGCCTTTGTAAACTTTATAAACCAGGTCGGCATCTGCCTTGGTAATTTCTTTCTCGGAAAACGCCGCTTTTATAACAGTTTCCATGTAGCAATCGGCCAGTTTTTTATCGCCGGTTTTTACGGCCACAGCCTCTCTGAACACGGAATCGGGAGCTCCGGATGTCATCTTTCCGGATGCCACCAGTTTCTTGTAAACCCGCCTGTTCATGCGCTTGACTGCTTTTCTGTAGGACTTGCTCCTTATATCACGAAG
Source organism: uncultured Lachnospiraceae bacterium (assembly GCA_902772565.1). Taxonomy (GTDB): domain Bacteria; phylum Bacillota; class Clostridia; order Lachnospirales; family Lachnospiraceae; genus UBA3775. The sequence goes on from CACYBJ010000159.1 coordinate 2,044, forward strand.
GAGCATGTCGCTGCTCTTCTTCATCACAAGAAGGATTGCCATAAACAATACGATTGCGACTATGGCGGCAATTATCACTCCTCGCATAAGGGGGCTTATTCTGCCGTTCTTACCTTCCGTGCCCGTCTTCGTTCCGTTGCCGCCTTTTCCGGTTCCCGTAGGAACAGGCGTGGCTGTCTTTTTCGGGCGGGGAGTATTGGTTGCCCCCGGTGCCTTGGTAGGTTCTTCCTGCTTTGGGGTAGGAGTATCCTCTTTAGGTTCCTCCGTAGGTTTCGGAGTAGGCGTGTCTTCTCTTTGTTTGCTTGCCGGACGGAACTTCTTGTCCGGATCAAAGTTCTTTTCGGTTGGAAGTCCTTCTATACCCGGGTCGTATCCCGGAGTAAACTCAAAAGGTACCCATCCGATATTGTCGAAATAAATCTCAACCCAGGCATGTTCGCTGTAATCCTTGACAGTGGCTTTTATGCCGCTACTGGTGAATTCGAACATGGAAGGCTTAACTATGTAGCCTGAAGCATATCTGGCAGGGACACCGGCCTGGCGAAGCATAAGAGTTGCGGCAGATGCAAAATGCCTGCAGCATCCCTCCTTGCTGTCTTCCACGAAATACTCTATGGCATCTTCCCCGTAACCAAGGTTGTCAAACTTGGTTGTATATTCATAGTTTTCCTCAAAGTAATCCTTGAGGTAGAGAGCAATATATAACCGGCTCTCATTTCTGTAATTCATGCTCTCACTGTCAAGACCGTTCGTGTAGTATTCCCAGTCATCCGAATCTATATTCGCTATGTCATCAGGCAGCAGTTCAAGGTCATATCCCATGTAATGATCCTGAACAAACCTGTTGTAGGCCTTAAAGAAATTGGTGCCGTTCACCGAAAGGCCGCTGCTTTCAAACCGCACTCTTTGAATAAGGGGTTCCATTAAAGATTCGGTTTCCTTCGGCGCAATAACAAGCGGCAGTTCTATGGTGTCATAACTGGTCTCGATTGTAGGGTTGACATCTCCCTCAAGAAGATCAAGGTAATCATTATTAATATGCGAAAAATACGGAATAGATGTGGATGCATCCGTCTTATAAACCGTTTTAACGTTGCATATAACAGATGAGGTATAGCCCAAATCTACGTAATCATAGATGTTCTGGGCAAGCGCTCTTCGGACCTCCTTAAGATCCATGTCATCATAGTATTTGTCTTCAAATGTTTCATCAAAATCGGCACCGGCTCTGTTCCATGCCCCCAGAGTATAGTCCTGACCGGTAAAATTCTTATAGTACAGATTGGACGACGGAATGTTATCGGTCTCAATTTCTACGGTCATCTGTACGGACCCGCTGTACTTAAGATCCGTATTGTCAATGAACATGGTGGAATAACCGTTCTGGCCCAGTGCGATCTTCAGTTTTTCTTCAAGGGCGCTCTGGAACCTCTTGGCGTCTTCCGCCTTTTCAAGGAAATCCTCGGCTCTTCCGGAGAAGATCACTCCCGACACCAAAAATGCCAATGCAATAAGTCCCACGCGAAGGAAGGTCTCAAAGAAGCGCTCCTTTGCATCTGCCTCATTGATGATTATTATGCATCCGATAACAAGACATGACAGGGCAAACCACTCCGGTGTTCTGCCGTCTATCATTGGAACAGCTATAAGAAGTATGCCGGGTATTGCCGTGATCAGTTTCTTTCCTACGATTTTGGCAATGGCAAAAAAGATCAGGGTAAGGCCGGTAAAGATAAATGTCATGGCAAATCCGGCATATGCCGCCTTGCCGTCATAAAGCCTTATGTCAACGCCGTAAATCCTGCCAAATACGCTGAAGAACACTTCCGTTACCTTGGCTATGCCGCCGTACAGTTTTTTATAATTCAGAAATGAAAGAGCTGCGGTAATAATCAGAATAATCACAAACATACCTATGTGTTTGCGCTTGATAATGGCTCTGTAACTCTTGTTCTTCGCTTTTTCGAAATCGATTTCCGCAGAGAAAGGCAGAATGGTTTCGTAGATAAATGCCGCAATAAAAAATACAGCAGCAGAAGCCACA
>CACYBJ010000160.1 GCA_902772565.1 uncultured Lachnospiraceae bacterium
AATGTGATTCCTGAGATTCTGTAATCGAAAAAATCAGGAGGCATCTATGAATAGAGTTGTTGATTTTTTGAAAAATGCAGGCACATACTATCTTGCAACCGTTGACGGCGATCAGCCAAGAGTTCGTCCCTTCGGAACTGCCCATGTTTTTGAAGGAAAGCTTTACATTCAGACAGGAAAGAAGAAGGATGTGTCAAAGCAGCTTCAGGCCAATCCCAAGGCGGAAATCTGCGCATTTGCCGACGGTACCTGGCTTCGCGTTGCAGGCAAGCTGATTGAAGATGACAGAAGAGAAGCGAGAGTATCCATGCTGGATGCCTATCCGGAGCTTAAGGCAATGTACGATCCCGATGACGGAAATACCGTAGTTTACTACTTTGAGGATGCGGTTGCGACATTTGCATCATTTACCGCTGCTCCGGAAGTGATTAAGCTGTAATAAAAAAGTCAGGACGGCAAGGTACGATATATGATTACAAATAAAACTATAAAAAGGGCGGCTGCTCCCGTTTTGGCAGCTGCGCTTCTGGCATCTGCCCTATGCGGATGCGGAGCAAAAAAAGACACTGATAAAAAGGCAGATGTAACCGTAACCGAAGCACCGGAAAACGGTTCCGGGAAGGTGGACGATAATACCGGAAACAATGAAAACGGTGAAGATAACGGGGCAGATGACCCGGCGGAGGATGCGTCGGATGCCGAGCGCGACATAATCGAATCCCTTACTGTTGGATATGCCACATTGGGGGATGTATATAACGATAAAATAACCGAGCTTTCGGAAAAATTAAGGGAATTAAACCCCGATAAGGCAGACAGATGGGACACCATTATGAACCTTTGGGTGAGCCTTAACGAGGAAACAGCCATAAACTATGATGTGCTTCCCGACGGACTGCCTGAGACCGACGAACTCTGTATAGTAGTGCTTGGTTTCCAGCTTGAGGCCGACGGCACCATGAAGAACGAGCTTATTCAGAGGCTTACGGTGGCGAAGGCATCTGCCGAAAAATATCCCAATGCCTATGTTGTATGTACGGGAGGCGGCACGGCAGCCGATAATCCCGAGGTTACCGAGGCAGGACAGATGGCCAAGTGGCTCATTGAAAACGGAATCTCCGAAGACAGGGTCATCGTGGAGGACAAATCCATAACTACGGCCCAGAATGCAATTTACACCTTCGATATTCTGGAGGCGGAGCATCCCGAAGTAACAAGCCTTGCCATAGTTTCAAGCGACTATCATATCAAGACCGGCTGGCTTTTGTTTGAAGCCGAGTCCACATTGCGTGCAGATGCGGCAGGAGAAGAAAAGGTGAATGTGATTTCCGATGCGGCATGGCTTGCTCCCGCCGGAAAACTCTCCGATATGTTTAATGCGGGAGCCCTTATCGAACTGGCCGGGGACATAGACACAGCATTTGAAATCTATTATGAGACCTATGATATTCACGATCTGCCGGATGTGAACGACATAAAGAATCAGTAGCTCGAAAAAACTCCTTACGGAGTTTTCTTGATGTCTCAAAGGCGACGGCCTCCCCCGATCGGAGATCGGGGGCAGAGCCGAAAAAACCGCAGGTGAGCAGTGCCCACCCGCGGTTTTTAGTTTTTAAGAACTGCGTAGTATTTGTCCAGTATGATTTCCGGATAGTAGGAAAGCTTGGCGCGTCTCAGTCCTTCGTCGCCGTTATCGTCTTCCCGGTTGATGTATTTATAACCTGCGCAGGCATTTCGCGCGAACTCCTGGTTGATCACCGGATAGGCGCCGTCGACGCTGCTAAGGGCTTTTTCTATGTGAACACAGTACACTTCGTCGGTTAAGGGTTCGCCTATGGCAAATGCCACCGCGCGCCCGGATTTTCTGAGAAGCCCGCCGGTAAGGCCCAGCTCCTTCATATTTTTCAACGCGTAGTGCACTGCGGACTGTTCTTCAATAACTGCTTCGTTAACTGCGCTTCCGTTGCTGTTTTTGGCTTCGAGCCAGCTTCGGTCGATTTCAAGGCATTCGCCGATATTTTCATCCGTAACAGCTTCGTAACTCCAGTCGCCGTCTTTCTTGAAGTTGGATATGTGGTTTCTTTTGCCGTGAAGTTTGCGTCCCGGCAGGTCTGCAAGTTTGTCCCGTGAGTATATGTAGTCAGCCTGATCCCTGAAGGGGGTGAACTCGAATTTGCCGGGGAAAATCCTCTCAAGCCTTTCCATGTCTTCCTTAACCATGGGACCGATGCAAAGGGGGAAGCAGGAGGCATCTGCCTCATTCTTCAGTTCCAAAAGCAAAGCTTTAAGAGCGGCATCGTCATCCGGGTCTCCGAAGGGAAAGGCATAGCTGGTAAAGTCGTTGTCGGGACTCTTGTAGCGAAGCACAAGGAAGTTACCGGACCGGGTAAATTCAGTGCCGTAAACGTCCTTCCAGAGATAGATTACGCCGAAGGAGGACTCGCACATGGGGCGCGGGTCTCTGATGAAGGCGCTTATAAATCGGTTTTTATCTTTTAAAGAAATATTTCGAAATTCCATAGCGTAACGATTTTAGCGCAGAATATATGTTTTGTCGATAAGTATTTATCCGGCCGGTGATGGGAAATACCGTTTTGAGAGCGGTGGAAAAAATACTTTGATATACGGATGTATTGGTTTAAAATAGGCATATGAAGGATTGCAAAGAAAACACATTTGATAAAATAAAAACCGATAACCTGCACGAGTCCGACGGAAGCGGATTTTTGCCCGGGGATCTGCCGCGGTTAAAACAAATATGGAAAGATGGTTTCGGCGATACTGACGAGGACATCGAAGCTTTCTTTTCCCTTTTGTTTGACCCTGAAGCGGTTTATATTACTCGCGAAAACGGTATTCCTGTTTCGGTTATGTATCTGGTAGAAGGCTTGATGCTTTCCGAAATGCCGTCGGGAAAGCCTGTAAAGGTGACCTATCTTTACGCGCTTGCCGCAAAATGGGACAAGCGGGGAAGGGGTTACGGCAGGCGGACGGTCCGTGGAGCGGCGGATCTGGCATTTGCTCGGGGAGCCGACATTGTGGCGCTTACTCCGGCAGATGCCAGCCTGAGAGACTGGTACAGAAAGAATGTAGGCTTTCAAAAAGATACGCTGACAAAAGAGGAGTATATGGAGAAAAAGGCTCCGTGCGTGATTTTTAAGCGGAACTTCCTCGAACTGCAGGAAATCTACTCCTGGGGTGAAACCGGCGTGAAAGATACGGCTGTTTACGAGGTGAGAAGCGGCCTTGAAGTTCCTGATTTCTACTGGGGCCCGACCCTTATTTGATGACCGACACGCAAAACAAGGGAAAAGGCAAAAAAGCGTGTTGGGAATTAAAACGAGTAACACGCAAAACGAGGAAAACAGAAAGGATACGTGTTAAATGACAGATATAACCATGGACCCGTCGGGGTTTGTCCTTCTTTCGGATGTGGTTCCGCATATAGTGCAGGAGATAAGATACTTCTCAACCTATAATTTCGTCGGTGAGCGCATCGACGGATACGAAGAGCCCTGCTCACTCCTTACCAAAGAGGCAGCCAGGGCATTAAAGACCGTAAGCAACGAAATGATGGTTCAGGGGTACAGGCTTAAAATCTATGATACCTACCGCCCGGCGCGCGCGGTTAAGCATTTTGTGCTCTGGGGAATAGAAGATACCGACATCCGCATGAAACCGTACTTTTATCCTGATCTTGAAAAACAGGAATTGTTTTCCAAGGGATATATTGCCAAGTTATCAAGTCACAGTCGAGGCAGTACCGTAGACCTGACTCTTCTTGATATGAAAACAGGCAAAGAGGTGGATATGGGAAGTCCGTTTGATCTTTTCAGTGAGAAGTCCCATCCCGACTGCCGCGATATTACCGAAGAGCAGTACGAAAACCGTATGATACTTAGAAATGTAATGCTGCGTAACGGTTTTAAGCCCATCGACTGTGAATGGTGGCATTTTACACTTGAAAATGAGCCCTATCCGGATACCTATTTCGATTTTCCTCTTTCCGCAGAGTATCTGAGAAGGTAAGCGCCCGAGAAGAAGACACAAAGCCCCTCCGAGTAATCCCGGAGGGGCTTCTTCGTATAAGGCAGTCAATTGCGAAGCGGTTATCTCATCTTTTGACAGCATCTTTGAATTTCAAATTGTGATAAAAAAGTTTCACCTCATGCCATTGAAAATCTCAAAATTTATTAAAAATGCCTCCCCCCTCTTGTCATTGAAAAAGCCAAAATGTATAATTAGTATGTCTGTATGTCGGCTTTTTTGCCGGCATGCAAATGTATATGCGTAAAAGGACTAACAGGGACGTGGGTGTTTTTCTGTGATTTAGTACGCACATTTATTTATTTGTAAGGGAGGATTCATGAAGAAAAGAAGACGAAACAGACTTGTCAGCATGTTTTTGTCTCTCGTGATTCTGGTAACAAACGCTTGCGTGAATTTGCCGACGGAATCACATGCCTACTGGCATGAAGAGTGGGACGACTATGCGACCTGTGAGCACTGTGGCGAAACTCTTGAGTATGATGACGCTTTTTGTGACTGCGGTGGCGGTGCGCCTCATTGCTCCGAAGAGTTTAACAGCAGCTGCTGGGAGGAGTACCATTGTAATGAATGCGGACAGTGCGAAGCGGACATTAGTATCTGCGACGACTGCGGCCGTTGTTTTGAGTGCTATACACTGGAGGGCGATATAGAAGCCCACTGTAATGAGTGCGGAAACTGCGGAAGCGAGATCTGCGAAACCTGCAGTGACGAGATGCCCATCTGTGTAATGTGCTGCATTACCGAAAAACAATCTCACTGCCCGTGGTGTGAAGGATGCTATGAAGGTGACGGACTGGAGAAATGTGAATACAGTCATGACACCTATGGTTTTTGGATGTGTACCGAGTGCTGTGAAGCCGAAGGCAGCCACTGTCCGAACTGTGGTGTTCATGTTCCGGAAAATCCCGACGTTCACGGCTGGTGCGCATGCGGCGGCGATCATTGCTACGAATGTAGCGACAATGCCGAAATGTACTGCTGTAACGAATGCGGCGCCATTTATTGTGAGGTAAATGGCGACGACATGGAAAATATATGTCAGGATTGCCATTACTGTCTTGACTGTGCCTTCGAAAATCTCAAGCACTGTCCCGAGTGTGAAGAGTGCGGTAACGATCCCTGTGAGGACGGCGGTCAGCACTGCGTAAACTGTTGTGAGAAATGCGAAAACTGTGACGTCTGCCTTTTCGGGGACGGAATCGAAAAGTGCGATGAATGCGGTCTTTGTCTGGAATGCTGCCGTGAAGCAGCAAAAGAATATGGCTGTGACTGCGGTGAATACTGTATCACCGACTCCGATTTCGAAGGACATTTCTGTGAAAACTGCAACTCCTGTTTCGATGAAATAGAACAGTGCGAGTACTGTGGTCTTTGTGAGGAATGCTGTCAGGGAAACAGCGATTGTTACGAAGGACTTTGTGTAGAGAATCCCGAATACGAAGATCATTTTTGCGAATACTGCGGCAGATGCGGACACGAAGTGGACATGTGCGATACCTGTATTGAAGACGGAGACCACAGATGCGTTGAATGCTGTCTTGAAGAGACCGAACGTGCGGGTTGTGAACACGAAATATGCATGAATTCGGATTATTGGAGATGCCATTACGATTCGACCAATCATGTTTGTTATGAGACACCCAATCATTTCTTTTACAGGGTTAGCAACGGCAGACTAATTTCTTCCTCTTTCTGCGCCAAATGTGGTGCTTCAAGGACGGCAACTCCGGTTATCACCCGTCAGCCTAAGGACATGAGTGTTCCGTTAAGTACGAATGAAAATCGTAAATTTGTTTCGTTTTCCGTACTGGCAATCTGTGACGATGAGCTTAGTTACCAGTGGTACGACGGAAACGACAATGCTTTAAGTGACTCTGATTCGACGTACGGTTCACAGACACCGAGGCTTACCACGTCTACGACCATCTGTCTTGCAGATGCCGACAGCTCAAACTATTTTATGAGCCTTCTTATCAAATCACGTTCGTATTATTGTAAAATAACCAATACCGTGACAGGTGAGTCGGTTGTGAGCAAAACCGTAAAACTCAGTAATAATCATGCTATGGACGAATGGAGGTCCGACAATCTTTCCACATCCCACTCCGTGGTATATGTTCCGCAGGGTGGTGGAAGCATGAAGATTTCCTGGAGCGACTCCAATACACATTCGCTTCATTGTTCAGGTGGTTTGTGTTCTGTTGAACCGACAAAAACGGAAGAACATGTGTGGAGCAGATATACAACCGACGACTATCCGGCTTACAAAAACAATGCCGGAGTGAAAGTTGAAGGCTATGCCAAGAGGGTGTGCCTTGTCTGCGGCAAGGCCGAATACAAGGAATATGAATATGTAGATCCCCATGAGCATGTATGGTCGGATACATATGTTCCGATAAGCCAAGTTTATTCCAAAACCGACAAATACGGAAAAGAAAAGACATATACGGATACCAGACATCATGCACATCCGTGTACAGTGATTGGTTGTACCGAATATCAAGATGTTGCTGAGCACTCATGGACTGCATGGGAGACAGTTGTTGCTGCCACCGATCATGAGACGGGAACGGCTAAACATACCTGTACCGAGTGTGGCTTTGAGGAGACAAAAGAACTCCCGATAGTAAAACATGTTCATACATTCTGCGATAAAGACTACAGGAATAACTGGTATTCTCTTGACGATGAAAGAGCGTACGTAGGCAAGAACAACAGAACACACTATGTTTACTGTACAGGTGAAGTATGGGATGAGAGCGAGGGCAAATATGTTCCCTGCCGTGCAAAGGGACATGTTGAACCGCATCACTATTCATTTAAACAGTTAGACAGTGGGGACAATTATGTCCAACTCGAGTGTACCTGCCGATGCGGTTTCGACAGGATATACACAGCCTACGATACTCATAATCAGTACTCCTCGAGAGAGGCTCATAACCTTTTTGCGGAATTTGGTGATATTACCGTTTATCCGCCGGCATATTCCGAAAAGGGCAAATACTCGGGTGCGGCATGGGCTTTATGTTATAACGACGGAAATCCTTATACCTGTATGGAAAAGGGTATGCCGATTCCGGTTCTTCCGGGCTCCAGAGTTGTAATCAATGCCGATGACGGTCTCAGGTATAGAACCCTGAATGACTGGTTAATCTCGACCATGCCACATGATAAGGAAAGCGTGATGACTGCAATTTCCGGCAATAATCAGATTACGATTATTATGCCGGACTACGACCTTTACGTAGGTTCCGGATCTGATACGCTTTGTGATCATCCCGACAGCAGTACTTACCGTGAGTATGTTGAAGGATCCGATATAGAACCCACATGTACAAAGAACGGTAAGGAAAAAGATCTTAAGTGTACGCTTTGCAATGTTATTCTTGAGTACGGAAAGGAAATACCGGCGCTCGGACATGACTTCGTACTTGATGAAGACACTGTAAAGACACCGGATTGTACACACAAGGGTTACGAGGGTACCCAAGTATGTTCTCACTGCGGAAAGACACAGCGCGGAAGCGAAATACCGGCACTCGGACACAGACCGGCATACTATGATTATGAGTATGACAATTATGAAAGCCAGCTTTCAAAACTTCACTGGATAAACTGCGGAGACTGCGATCAACCGATTACACAGACCAGGGAAGCACATGATTTCGTTGAAATGACTTCAAACGGAAAAGATTACCTTGTATGTACCGACTGCAATTATGTTCAGGATAAAGTTCTTGTGAACAATCGTAATGAGCACAGATGCGGAGGCGTTACGGTAAGACTTCACTATGATGTTGACAATACTGCCGTAAAGGAAAACTTCAGGCTGCGTTATTATCCGAATACCGTAAGTGATGAGGATATTCTCCTCGACATGAAGAAAGCGGTTTCGACTCTCGGAACCGAGTACACATGTTTCTATGCGGATAATTCGATAGATTCGGATTCTTATTACATAACCACTCGTACTTCGGGAGGTAAGACCGACAGATGGAAGCAGGGAGATCTTACAGTACTGAACCCTCCGGAATATGTCATGGGCAAAACAATGAAGATGGCCATTACCGTTGTGGGTGACGATGAAGTCGTTCCTTACATCGAAGAAAGGGCTAATCCGAATTTTGTTGCAGACCTGTATAGGAGCCACGAACATAGCTACGGAGAATGGACCGAAAAAGACAATGTGGACAGCAGGACATGCGGTATCTGCGGCAACAAACAGACAATTACCCGAATTTACGGAACCAGCCGTTTTGATACATCCATTGCATCGGCAGAGCAGTTAAAGACCGTGCTGGGTGTTTCGAAATTCGACTCTGTGGTAGTTGCAAGCGGTACCGGATTTGCAGATGCCCTTGCAGGCAGTTATCTTTCATCTGTAAAGGATGCCCCGATACTCCTTACTGCAGGCAGCAATGCGGTTATGCAGCAGACGGCCGATTATATTAAGAATAACTTAAGACTCGGCGGTACAATCTATATCCTCGGTGGTGAAGGAGCCGTACCGGCAGCCTTTGAAGAGCTTGTGGAAGGAAAAGGATTTACCGTTAAGCGACTTGCCGGTAATAACCGTTTCGATACAAACATTGAGATACTTAAGGAAGCCGGAGTTAAGTCCGGAGATGACATTCTTGTCTGCACCGGTGCGGATTTTGCGGATTCACTTTCGGCATCGGCAGTAGGAAAGCCGATACTTCTTGTACCGGGATCTCTTACCGCAACGCAGAAGACCTTCCTTTCCGAACTCGGAACCAACACGCAGTTCTATCTCATAGGAGGCGAGGGTGCTGTAAGCACAGGTATCGCAAATGCGCTTACTGCCTACGGAAAGACGGAAAGAATTGCAGGAATAAACAGATTCGAGACATCAGTAAAGATCGCGGAGAAGTTCTTTAACAATCCGAATAAGATTGTCATGGCATATTCCCAGCAGTTCCCTGACGGACTTTCTGCAGGACCTCTTGCGGCAAAACTTAAGGCGCCGCTCATTCTCACTCTTACCAGTAAGAAGTGGGCACCCGTTGCATCGGCCTATGTTTCAGACAACAATCTGAACATAACTGAAGGCTACGTGCTCGGCGGACCAACCCTTATCGACAAGGCAACAGCCGAATCGATAGTAGGAGCCTAACATCCAACCCCCTCCGGGTAA
>CACYBJ010000161.1 GCA_902772565.1 uncultured Lachnospiraceae bacterium
CAGAAAGGATTTTTTTTTTTTTTTTTTTTTTTGAGGTGGTGTCGGCATCCATCCTAAGTATTCTTGCGGAAGGAAAAGCCCTTGCGATCATTGCTTCGATTTTTTCCGTACCTGCCTTAAATCCGGCGATTGCTTTGGAACCGCACTTTGGGCAGGCCAAAGGCTTTGCCATGGTTCGTCCGCAATAGTGACAGTGAAGAAGCCCGTCCCGGTGAAGAGTTAATGCGATATCGCAATGCTCGCATTTGGGAACGTAGCCGCATTTTCTGCAGGTCATGGCACCGGAGTAGCCTCTGCGGTTTAAGAAAAGCATAACCTGCTCTTTATTCTCAAGCCTCTTCAGGATTCTCTCGTAAAGAGGTATTGATATGACTGATTTGTTGCCCCGCATCATCTCTTCCCTCATGTCCACAATAAGAGTATTCGGAAGAGTTGCGCCGGTGGCTCTGTGGTCAAGCGTAAGTAGGGTAATCTCCCCCTTTTCGGCCCTTCTGTAGGAATCCAGAGAAGGTGTGGCGGAACCGAGAACAAGAGATGCACCGCACATTTCCGCGCGCCACTCCGCAACTTCCCTTGCATGGTACTTGGGAGTTACGTCGGATTTGTATCCTCCTTCATGCTCCTCGTCGACAATAATAAGGCCGAGATTGGTAAAGGGCGTAAAGAGCGCCGATCTGGGGCCTATCATTATGTCGATTTCCCCCTTCTTTGCACTTTCGCTCTGAAGGTACCTTTCACCCTTGCTCATACGGCTGTGGGAAAAGGCAACACGCTTTCCGAAACGCTTTGCAAACCTGCTTACCGTCTGATAGGTAAGGGCGATTTCCGGAATCAGCACTATTACCTGCTTTCCTTTTTTTATCACATGGGAAATAACATCCATGTATACTTCCGTTTTGCCGCTGCCGGTCACTCCGAAAAGAAGGTAGGTATCTCTCCTGCCGGAATCCATATCGGATTTAATTCGGCCCGCTGCCGCTTCCTGTTCGGAATTCAGTTTCAGTTCGGAACTTATTCCCTCCGGATACATCTCTTTTAATTCGGTGATTTCAGGGAATGCTTCCTTCCTGATATTGATGCGGTTCTTCGATACGGAAGTCTTTACGGGAATTACGGTTCTTAGGGAATCTTTTAACATCCCGCCGTAATTTCTTTTCATTTTGTAAGCCAGTGCCATGAGCTCATCTTCTATTACAAGACCGCTCTTTACAACACTGTCTATTTTCTTTATTTCAAAATCGCCTCTGGGCTTTGTGCTGCCCACACCTACCACATAGCCCTTCTTAAGGTTATTTCCTTTTCCGAAGGGTATCATGACAGGAGTACCGGGAGTGATATCCGAAAGTTCTTCGGGAATCTCGTAGGTAAATGTCCTGTCCAGATTAGGTGCTGAAATGTCTATTATTACATCGGCGAATTTCAAACTTACTTAAACCTCTCTCTGATGAGCTTTACGGTCTCATCAAGCTGCATGCCCCGGCTGCCCTTAAGTATAATGCAGTCACCGGGCTTTAACAGTCCGAGAATGAAATCCTCGGCATCTTTTCTTTCTTCGAAATGATAAACCTGAGCCTGTCCGTTTTTAGTCACTTCATCTGCAGTTGCGGCAGATTCCTTACCTACTGCCACCAGAATGTCCGCTCCTGAATTAATAAAGCTTTCTCCTGCAAGACGATGGCAGGTTTCGGAATAATCACCGAGTTCAAGCATGTCCCCGAGAACTGCTATCTTACGTCCCTCGCAGGTGATTCCCGAAAGGATGTTAAGTCCGCTCTTTACGGAGTCTGGGCTTGCATTGTAGGAATCGTCAATAAGGCATATGCCGGACTTTAGCCATTCCACGTTGCCGCGCATTGCAGGCTGTCTGTAGGAATTAAGGGCTTTTGCGGCAAGAACCACATCGGCTCCGCTTCTTTCGGCGCATGCAAGGGCTGCTATGGCATTAAGGACGCTGTGCTTGCCCGGCACCTGAAGGCTCACGCTAATGTGATTTTTAGCGGATACATATTCAAATTCGGAACCGCTTTCATTAAGGGTAACATTTACTGCTTTGTAGTCGCACCAGTCACCGGTTCCGTAGGAGCAAACTTTTATTCTTTTGAAAGCCTTTAGAGTATCGGCTCTCAAAACTTCTTCGGATACGCATTTGCCTGTGGGAGATGCGGCAAGAAGTTCGGAAAGAAGTTCATCGTCTCCGTTTAAAAGAAGAGTTCCCTCTTCGTCCATGTTATCTATGATTCCCAGTTTTTCTCTTCTGGTTATGATTCTGCTTCCGAAGTTTCCTACATGAGAATAGCCTATGTTGGTCACTACAGCTATGTCAGGCTGGGTAACGGCGGAGAGTTTTTCCATCTCGCCGATGATGCTTACACCGTTTTCAAGGACCAGACACTGCGTGTCAGGTTCAAGCTTCATAACCATGAGAGGCACGCCGAACTGACCGTTTTTGTTGCCTTCTGTCTTTACGGTTTTAAGGCTTGCGGAAAGGGCTGTGGCGATCATCTCCTTGGTGGATGTTTTGCCGACGCTTCCCGTAATAGCCACGCACTTAACATCAAAGCGGCTTCTGTAGGCTGCGCCCATTCTCTGAAGAGCAGCGAGGGTGTTGTCGATGGATATATAGGTCATAGCCTCCGTACCTTCTTCAACCTTACCTCTTTCCGTAAGTGTGGCAGTCATGCCATGTTCCATGGCATCTTTTATGAAATTGTGGGCATCTACTCTCTCTCCGACAACAGGAAGGAAAAGAGTGTGTTCTCCCCCTTCTTTTGAGCTTAAGGAAAAATCCTTAATTATTGTTTCGGGGTTGCCGGAGATTATGCATCCGCCCATCATATCTGCTATTTCTTTAACTGTGAGTTCCATATATTTCCTCTTTGGCCTGTTTGATCATTTCCACATCGTCCATGTGGTATTTAACGCCTTTGATTTCCTGATAGTCTTCGTGACCTTTTCCGGCCACAAGAATAAGGTCACCCGGAAGCGCATGTCCCACCGCGTACTTAATGGCTTCGTAGCGGTCTTCCACTATTTCGTAAACCGCACCGGGCACTTCCTTTATGGCAGATTCGATGTCTGCGATAATATCCTTCGGCTCCTCAAAGCGAGGATTGTCGGATGTGATAATTGTAAGGTCCGCCAGTTCGCCGGAAACACGTCCCATGGTAAAACGACGGTCTCTTGAACGGTTTCCGCCGCATCCGAATACACAGACAAGACGCTTCGGATTGTACTCCCTTAAGGTTGTAAGAACGCTTCTTAAGGACATTTCGTTATGTGCATAATCAACCATTATCACAAAGTCATCGGAAACAGGCACCGTTTCAACTCGTCCCCTTACATGGACTGCGGCAAGGCCTTTCTTTACGGCATCGTCTCCTACCCCCAGAAGGTCGCAGATGGCAAGTGCCGTAAGGGAGTTATAAACAGTAAACCTTCCCGGAATGTCCACTTCCACATCCAGTTCTTTCTTTCCGGATGCATGGTAGGTGATTCCGGATCTTGTGAGGGCTATATCTTCCGCCCTGTAATCGCAGGACTTACCGGTTCCGAATGTAAGGACCTTGCATCCCGCATCTTTTATCATGTCTGATGCATGCTCGTCATCCAGATTGAAAAGTCCCGTTTCGCACATGGAAAACAGTTTCTTCTTGCAAAGCATGTAATCGTTGAAATCGCTGTGCTCGTTGGGTCCTATGTGATCCGGAGAAAGGTTGGTGAACACTCCGATGTTAAAGAATATTCCGCCTACACGGTTCATTTTGAGACCCTGGGAACTTACTTCCATTACCACGTGAGTTTCTCCGGCTTCAAGCATTTTAGCGAAGGTTTCCTGAAGAACATAGCTTTCGGGAGTGGAATGGGAAGAAGGAATGTGTTCGTCGCCGATAATGGTCTCGATGGTTCCTATGAGACCACACTTTATTCCTGCCATGGAAAGAACATTTCGCACCATGTATGATGTGGTGGTTTTGCCCTTGGTTCCCGTGATACCAATAGTTACAAGTTTCTCTGCGGGATAGCCGAAGTAGGCTGCGCTCATGTTGGCAAGAGCGAGTCGGTCGCTAACGACCTTAATAACCGTAACCGACGGATCCACCGTGACATCCTTCGATACCACAACTGCCGCAGCTCCCCTCTCTACCACGTCCGGTATAAAGTCATGCGCATCTCTTGCGGTTCCGCTGATGCAGATGAAACAGTCACCCGCTTCCACTTTTCTGGAATCGTAACGAAGGCCCTTTATTTCGGTATTAATGTCACCCTGCAGCAGAGTATAGTCTGTTTTTTCCAGTAATTCCAATAATTTCATAGGTCAAAGAAAACAGATAATTGCCACGGCGCGCGGTCGTGGCAATTATGCTTAAAACTGATTTACATGTATCTGTACATGTCTTCGTACTGTCTCGCTGAAGTGCTCCAGGAGAAATCACGAAGCATGCCTCTGTCAATTATCTTATTCCATTCACGCTTGCGGTTGTAGAACACATCCTTGGCATATCTGATGGAATTAAGCATTTCGTGTGCATTGTAATTTGAGAAACTGAATCCCGTACCGGTATTTTCGTATTCGTTGTAAGGTTCTACAGTGTCCTTGAGACCGCCTGTTTCTCTTACGATTGGTACGGTACCGTAACGAAGGCTCATGAGCTGACTTAAGCCGCAAGGCTCAAACAGCGAAGGCATAAGGTAGGCATCGCATCCGGCGTAGATTCTGTGTGAACGCTCGTTGTTGTAATAAATACTTGCGGACACTCTTCCCTTATGGCTCCATTCGTATCTTCTGAAAAGATTTTCATACTTTTCATCACCTGTTCCGAGAACAATGAACTGAAGATCCGGAGTGCAGATTTCTTCGATTACGCACTCAACAAGGTCAAGACCTTTCTGGTCTGTAAGTCTTGAGCAGATGCCCACCGTGAAGATGTCTTTGTTCTCCTCAAGTCCGAGTTCGCGCTGAAGTGCGATTTTGTTTTTATACTTTTCTTTTCTGAAATTAACTGCGTTGTAATTATTGTAAATGTACTTGTCTGTTTCGGGATTCCAAACATCATAGTCAAGACCGTTTACAATGCCTCGCAGGCAGTTGCTTCTTGCACGGATGAGACCGTCAAGGCCTTCGCCGTAGAACGGTGTCTTGATTTCCTCGGCGTAGGTTGCACTTACTGTTGTAACCATGTCCGCATATACGATGCCGCCCTTTAAGTAGTTGGCATCCTTGTAGGCTTCAAGCTTATCCGGTGCGAAATAGTAATCCGAAAGTCCTGTGATTCCCTGAATAGTCTTCTTGTCATAAACACCCTGGAACTTAAGGTTATGGATGGTCATGATGGTTTTGATTCCATGGTAGAAAGGATTGGCCTGGAAGGAATCATGAAGGAATACGGGAACCAGACCTGTCTGCCAGTCATGGCAGTGAATAATGTCAGGTCTGAAATCAATTACGGGAAGGATTGAAAGCACTGCCTTTGAGAAGAAGGCATACTTTTCAAGATCCCATTTCATGTCTCTTGAATAAATAGAGTCTCCGGAGAAGTAATACTCGTTGTCGATGAAGTATACTTTTACGCCGTCAATTTCCGATTCCATGATACCTACATACTGGTTCTTCCAGTTAAGGTCCATGTAGAAATTGGTCTTGTACTGCATCTTCTCTTTGTACTTCTGAGGGATGGCCCTGTAGTTGGGAATTACGACCCTTATATCAAACTCGTCTTTATTTACATACTTCGGAAGAGCACCTACTACGTCGGCAAGACCTCCGGTCTTGACAAAAGGCACACATTCCGATGCTGCGAACAAAATTCTTTTCATCTGGTAAACCTCCACGCTACTGTGTTTCAGCTGAGCCGAACCCCAATTCAGGCACAGCTTCATAACCGTAAATATTATAACACACACACAGGATAAATAAAAGAAAAACAACAGAGTTTTTAGGCTCTGTTGTTTAATATCAAAACTAATTATTATCTTGCAAAAACAAGTATTTTTTAACCGATGAGTGTTTCCATTTTACCGATGAGGTAAGTGTTTCTCGTCATGGAAATATTGTTGCAGAAAATCACGTCTTTGGTGCCTGTCTTTGCAATCAGGTCACTTAAGTTTCCGGTGTAATAACGATAATCCACAACATATACATGCTGATAGTGGTTAAGAAGGAACGGTACAAAAGCGTTACCGAAGGATTCCTTAAGAACTATACATGCACTTTCGTCAGTAAGATCGTTATTGGTCATCTCAACGAAGGTGGAATCCGCAGCGGCAAATGTCTGGTACTTGGCTGCCGCAGACCTGTTGTTAACGTCTGCAATTACCTTCCAGGAGAAACCGCTGGTATCTCCAAGGTCGTTACTTACATAGACGGTATTGTTGCACTTTGGATCGTAGGCAATTACCACGTCGGGAGTAGCTGCGATGGCAGCATCCTTACAATCTTCATAGAAAGATCCGAGGAAGCCTTCGAAACGTACCTCGGTAAAGTCCTCGGTAGGTACGGAAGTCTTTCCCGAAGCCTTACAGAATTCGTCGTAGGCATACCATGCACCCAGGGCTGTCCAGTGGTGATCGGTTCTGAAATAAATATAGTCTTTTCTGTGAGCATATAAAGCATCATAGATGTCGACTTTTATAATATCATCGTTCATGTAGCCGAAAAG
>CACYBJ010000162.1 GCA_902772565.1 uncultured Lachnospiraceae bacterium
AGGATGCGCACGGATTCGGACAGGAATTTGTCTGCTGAAGCAGACCCGAATCCGGCGCGCAAGACTCGCGAGCGAGTCTTGACATCCCACGCATAAGAGAGTTTAGTAGAAGAGTAATTGACCCGGCAGCAGGGAGGCGGGCTGTCGGAGTAAGTAAGCCCGAGAAGACATGAGTAAGAAAAAGAGAAAAAACAATCAGAACACTTCCAAGCCGGTTCAGGCATCTGCCCCGGTGGAAACAACAGAAAAAATATCAAAAAGAAAACGTATTATGGGAAAGATTTTCACTGCACCCAAGCCTTTTGTAAAGCTTTATGCCAAAATGCGTGAGTACAGGATCTTCCACAGTGAAGTATTCCAGGTTCTTTTCCTGAGTCTCATCACCGAAATGTTTGTGGACGCTCTTACCAAGAAGTCCCTGCTTAAGCTTTTTGTTTGGATGGGCAAGGAACCTTTCGTTTTCCTGGTTGACTTCGCTATAATCGGTATAACCTTTGCCGTTGCGGTTATGTTCTCCAGAAAGTATGCCATTTTTACCTTTATAGCTTTCTTCTGGATGCTTCTGGGCGTCATAAACTGCGTGGTAATGAGCAACCGTGTTACGCCCTTTAACTTCAACGATATAAAGGTGCTTTCCTCTGTATTTTCCGTTCTCGGTAAGTACATTAACGCATCAAGCATCTTCCTTATGATACTGGCGGTTTTGGTGCTGATATACCTTATCATCATGGCAGCCAAGATGCCGAAACTGTCGGCCCCCTATTTCAGAGTGATTCACATCATCAAGGCGGTTGCCATGGGAATCGTGTTCTACGGCTACATTATCCTGGCCATGAACATCGGGCTTATTCCCACCAACTTCCCTGAACTGCGCCAGGCCTATAAGGACTGCGGTTTTGCATACTGCTTTTCCAACAGTATTTTTAATAACGGTGTTGACAAACCGGCGGATTATTCAAAGGAATCCATCGACAAGATCAAGGAAAAGGTTAATACCGCAACCAAGGATGATGCAGAAAAGGACGATAATAAAAAGATTTCAGATGCAGATGCACCGAACATCATTTTCGTTCAGCTGGAATCCTTCTTTAACGTAAACAGAATTAAAAATTCGGAAGAACTGTTTACCGAGGATCCTATTCCAAACATGACAAGGCTTTACGAGAAGTACGATTCGGGACTTCTTTCCGTGCCTTCTTTCTCGGCAGGAACCGTTAACACAGAGTTCGAGGTTCTTACGGGAATGAACATGGACGACTTCGGTCCGGGCGAGTATCCTTTCAAGACTGTGCTCACAAGCAAGACTACGGAAAGCATTGCCTATAACCTTCTTCCTTACGGATACACGACCCATGCGGTTCACAACAATACCGCCGCTTTCTACAGCAGAAACATAGTTTATCCTAACCTTGGAATCGGCAAATTCACCACCGTCGAATACATGACCGATGTGGAAAGAAATGCTCTTGGCTGGGCCAAGGATGAAGTACTTATCAAGTATATTAACGAAGCTCTTGATTCCACCTCCGGACAGGACTTTGTATTTACAGTTTCCGTACAGGGACACGGTCAGTATCCGGACGAGGACATGCTCACCAACGAGTCTCTCCTTAAATCCGTGGACGTACTTCCGAGCAACATCGGAGAGTACAACTTCGCATACTATCTTGAGCAGATTCACGAGATGGATGCCTTTGTAGGAGACCTGATTGCGAGTCTTCGCGAAAGAGACGAGGATACGGTAGTGGTGCTCTACGGCGATCATCTGCCGGGCTTTGCTCTTACAGATGCCGACCTGTCATCAGGAAATGTATATGACACGGAATATGCCATCTGGAGCAACTTCGATATGGGCGAAAGACAGACCAGAGATCTTGAGGCCTATGAGCTCTCAGCCTATGTTCTTGACATGCTGGGCTGCCACGAAGGACTCATTAACAAGCTTCACCAGAACAAAGAAACCTACGGTTCCGAAAGCGACTATCTTGAGGCTCTTAAGATGCTGGAGTATGACATGCTTTACGGCGACATGCTCTGCTGGGCCGAGGAAGGTCAGGATGTGGGAGTTAATCCTTACAATGCTCCGGCCCTTATTTACGGCTATGACACCATTAAGATCAGGAACATCGATATCATAGGAGATTCCACCAAGTACTGTCTTGTGGAAGGCGATTACTTTACGCCGTACTCCACGGTTTACATAAACGGTACCAAGAAGAACACGGTTTACTGGGATTCGACGAAGCTTCTGGTTCCGGAAGTGGATATAGCGCCTGGAGATTCGGTTGTGGTTTCACAGTCCAAGTCTTCACTTGATAAACTCAGTCATACCGGCGAGTATTACATTGACGAAACTGATTTCATCACAGGGGTAGATGAATAAGAATAATTTGGAGAAGGGAAAGGTAACAAACATGACTAAAGAAAGAATCAACGAACTGATTTCTCAGATGACACTTGAGGAAAAAGCAGGCCTTCTTTCCGGCGAAGATTTTTGGAGAACCAAGAAGATCGAGAGACTGGGAATCCCTCAGATCATGGTTTCCGACGGACCTCACGGACTCAGAAAGCAGAATGACGCCGCAGACAATCTGGGCGTAAACGAATCCATTAAAGCAGTGGCATTTCCTGCAGGCTGTGCCGGCGCATCCTCCTTTAACAGAGAGGTGCTTTACAAAGTGGGAGAGACTCTGGGCGAGGAGTGCCAGGCCGAAGGTGTTGCCACCATTCTGGGCCCCGGCGTATGCATCAAGCGTTCGCCTCTTTGCGGAAGAAACTTCGAGTACTTCAGTGAGGATCCTTTGGTAGCATCCGAATCTGCCACAGCCATTATTAACGGTATTCAGAGCAAGGGCGTGGGGACTTCCATCAAGCACTTCCTGGCCAATTCCCAGGAGCACAGAAGATTCACATCAACTTCCGATGTGGACGAAAGAGCCTTAAGAGAAATCTATCTTGCATCCTTTGAAGGAGCCATTAAGAATGCGAAGCCATGGACCGTTATGTGTTCCTACAACAAGATTAACGGTACCTACGCATCCAACAATAAAAAGTACCTTACTGACATCTTAAGAGATGAGTGGGGCTACGAAGGCATAGTAATGAGCGACTGGGGCGCAGTAAGCGACAGAGTGGCAGGCGTCGCAGCAGGTCTCGACCTTGAGATGCCCGCAAGCCACGGTACCAACGATGCCCTTGTGGTAAAGGCAGTTAAGGAAGGAAAACTTTCCGAGGCAGATGTAGATAAGTGCGTCGCCAGACTTCTTGACTGGATCTTTAAGGCAACTGAGAATGCCAAGGGAAGAAGCAAGTGGGATCTTAAGGAACATCATAAGAAGGCCATGGAAGCCGCCAAGGAGACCATAGTACTTCTTAAGAATGACGAAAACATCCTTCCGCTTAACAAGGGAAGCAAGGTTGCTTTCATCGGCAAATACGCTGAAAGTCCCCGTTTCCAGGGCGGCGGAAGCTCACACATCAATACTCTTTATGTAACAGGCGCTACCGAGGCTGCAAAGGAACTTGGTATTTCCGGCGTAACCTACACAAAGGGCTTTGACGATAAGGAAGATGTGACCGATGAAGCCCTCATTAAAGAAGCAGTGGAAGCAGCAAAGGCGGCTGATGTCGCAGTAATCTTTGCGGGACTTCCGGACTCCTTTGAATCCGAAGGTTTTGACCGTAAGCATATGCGCATGCCGGACTGCCAGAATGCTCTTATTTCCGCAGTGGCAGCTGCACAGCCCAATACCGTAGTGGTACTTCACAACGGCGCACCGGTGGAGATGCCTTGGATAGGTTCCGTTAAGGGCGTGCTTGAAGCCTACCTTAGCGGTGAAGGCGTCGGCATGGCAGAAGTTCAGATTCTTTACGGAGATGTAAACCCAAGTGCGAAACTTGCGGAAACCTTCCCTCTTAAGCTGGAAGACAATCCGTCCTTCCTTTTCTACTCAGGCGAAGGCGACAGAACCGAATACAGAGAAGGAATCTACGTAGGTTACAGATACTATGACAAGAAGAAAATGGATGTTCTCTTCCCCTTCGGTCACGGTCTGTCCTACACAAATTTCGAGTATTCCAATCTGAAACTTGATAAGCAGTCCATGGATGAAAGCGAAGAACTTACCGTAAGCGTTGATATTACCAACACCGGCAAGGTATTCGGTAAGGAAGTGGTTCAGCTCTACGTTAAGAATTTCGATAACGAATTCGTTATGAGACCTGTTAAGGAACTCAGAGGCTATGACAAAGTGGCTCTTGAGCCCGGCGAGACAAAGACTGTAACCTTTAAACTCGGTAAGAGGGCATTTGCCTACTATGATACCGGCATCGGTGACTGGTTCGTGGAGTCGGGAGAGTACGAGATCCTTATTGCAGCTTCTTCAAGAGACATAAGGCTTTCGGCACCGGTTAAGGTAACGGGACTGGTTGCCCGTCCGTTTAATCCTACGGTTGATACCATGATCGGTGACTTCAACCGCCATGCTGCGCTTAAGGCGAAAATGGCAGAAATCATTGATGAGTACTACAGTCTCTTTGACAGCGAAGACAGCGACGGAAGTGCAAAAGAAGCTCTTTCGGAAGAGATGATGGAACTTCAGTATTACTACTCGCCGATTCGCTCTCTTGTGCCATTCTCCTTTGTAAAGGAAGTGTCCATGGAAGACGTAGCCAAAATGGTTGAGGAACTTAAGAAGTTACTTTAAAAAAACAGTAAAAAGTAGTATAATTAATAGAATATTTTTTTTGGAGGAAATCTGAAACATGAGTAAGGAAAACAGACTGGCCGCGAAAAAAAGAGTCAAGCAGGCCAAAAGAAGCAGAGCGATTAAGAGATGTGTCATTGCACTTATTGTAATCGCCGTAATCGCCGCAGCCGGTCTCATTACCAGAGCAGCAATTATTTCACACATCGGCAAGAATGCTGCCCCGGACAGCTATCTTAACAGCGACGGTACTATCAAAATCAGCAGTGCCAAGGACTATGTGAATCTTGTGGACTACAAGAATCTTTCCATTAACAGAAGCGAACTTCTTCCTACAGACAGCGAACTTCAGTCATCCATCGACAGTGAACTTAAGGCTGCCAAGGAAACGGTTACCGAAGCCGGTACCGAAATCAAGGATGATTCCACAGTGGTTCTTTCTTACAAGGTTCTGGTTGACGGTGCCGAGGTTGAAGACCTTACTGCATCAAGCACATCATACACTCTCGGAAATGCCAAGTTCACCGATGCCTTCGATAAGAACATTGCTGACCTTACCGTAGGTGATACTTTCAATTTTGAGCTTACATTCGCATCTGACTTCACCAATGAAGAACTTGCGGGAAAAACAGCTGTTTTCGACGGATCGATTGAATCCGTAGATGTTATCCCCGAGCTTACAGACGAATGGGTAGCGGAAAACCTTTCCGAAAAGCTCGGAAGCGACTACGCTCTTACAGCTGACGGTGCAAAGAAATACTTCTCTGACACCCTTATTCATAACAACTTAGATACATGGGTATCAAAGACTATCGTGGAAAAGACAAGCATCAAGAAGATTCTTTTCTGCGAAAGATATCCTTTCTTCTACACATGGGCTCAGTACTACAACCTTGATAAGAACTATCAGAACTATGTAGATTACTACAACCAGATGCTCGGTTCCAACATGTATTCTTCACCTAAGGATATTCTCGGACTTGATTCCGAAAAGGAATACAAGAAGACCCTTAAGAAGAATGCCAAGGAAACAGTACTTTCAAATCTTGCTTCACAGGCAATCTACGAGGATGCAAAGCTTACTCTTACACAGGAAGAACTTGATGCGTTCTGTACAGATGATCTTGGCACAACCTATGAAGAGGCTGTTTCAAGCTACACAGAAGCATACCTTAAGCAGCTTGCTCTTAAAGATAAGGTTCAGAATTATGTAGTAGATCTTGTAAAGGTCAACGAAGACACATCCGACCTTTCCAAGGCAGATCCTGCAACAGATGCCGAAACAAATGCCCAGTAATTAACAAATGATTCTGCGCCGCCATAGCGGCGCAGGTTTCATCGGAGGTGGAACATGCCCGCATTATATGCGCATAAATCATTCGGAGCTTTGGTTTACAAAAAGCTTCCGAGAACTCTCAGAAGAATCGTGGCAGCCAACCATCAGGAATTCCTGCTTGGCCTTCACGGTCCCGATCCTCTTTTCTTCCACATAACACACGGAGGGGATGCGGCATCGGAAAACGCAAAGATGATACACAGACGTTCCTTTGAGGAAATGTATCACAAGGCCTATACGCGGGTATCTGCATCAGCCGACAACGGCGAGCTTTCGTATTTTATCGGAATGATATGTCATTTCGTTCTGGATGCGGCCTGCCACCCCATAGTAACCGAAACCATGGTGGATACGGGACTTTCCCATGGAAAGGTGGAAATGGAATTCGAAAGATTCCTCATTAAGAAGGCAGGCAGGGAGGCCCTTAAGTATCCTACCTATGCTCACATTCCGGTATCCAGAAGCGCTGCCGAACATGCGGCGGTTTTCTATGACGGAATCACACCTTCAAGGTTCCTTGCAAGCTGTGCATCCATGAAAGCCATCAATGGTGTATGCCGTATAAATGACAAGAGAGTAAGAAAGACCATTACCCGCGTCATGGACTACACCGGCAACGCCAAAAAAATTGCTTCGCTCATCATGAGCAAAGACGAAAGCATGCTTGCCAAAAAGTATGTAAAGAAAATATATCAGACCTATCTTGACAGTGTGGATACGGCAGTTGCCGAAGCCGTAACTTTTGCGGATTCCATCGGCGGTCAGGAAAGCGTTTCGGCAATCATCAAAAAGAATTTTTACGGAGTTAACTAAGGAAAGAGCGCGGGCACCGGTCTGCGGCATGGTACAGAATATGACTCAAATCAAGCACGTTCCCTATGAATATCACAATCTTCAGATTCCCGGCGGCGGTTTTGTAACAGGCTTTGCCTTTCATCCCACCGAGAAGGGTCTTCTGTATATCAGAACCGATATCGGCGGTTGCTACAGGTTTAATCCCGAGAAAAACGAGTGGATTTCCCTCGTAAACCACGTGACTCATTTTGACAGGAGTGAAACCTTCCCTCTTGCTATTGCCCTTGACCCTAAAGACCCTGACATTCTCTATGTTGCATGCGGTCTCGGTCGTCCTTCCTGCGGAATCTTTCCTAACGGTTATTTTATGGTCTCTTTCGACAGAGGCGAACATTTTGAAAAAGTATCGGATTTGCCATGCCATGTTCACGGTAATGCCGTAGGCAGAGGTACCGGTATGAGACTGGTTGTAGATCCTTCGGATTCCGACAGGATCTATTTTGCGTCACAGGAGGGCGGACTTCTTGTAAGCCCCGACAGGGGTAAAACCTGGGAGATGCTTCCTGTGGGTCCTGAAGACGGCAACACGGAACTTGATATGTCATTTGTCTGGGTAGCACCCGACGGTAATACAATTGTGGCATCTGCCGCAGGCACATCCAATTTCGACGAGGCTTCGGCTAGACGAGGACACAGTCTTTACATTTCCCACGATAAGGGAAAGTCATTTAAGAAGCTTCCCCAGCCGGAACCCAAAGTAACAGACAATGTTAAAATTTACGGCTACGTAGGTGCAAGATGCGCCTTCGACGGCAAATACTTCTACGTAACCATGAATGAAACCGGAAAATATGCATACATTCCGGGATACTGCTGCGAATGCGGCGATGTTAAAGAAGGACGCATCGTAAGATACGCAGTGGATGAGAATTACAATTTCGGTCCCATGGAGGATATTACTCCTTCCCTTCCGACCCGTGGCATGACGGACGATGAAAACCCCATGGGCTTCGGCGGGATCGATGTTACAGGTGACGTGCCCGGCTTTGTAATCGCCGGCTCCATCTGCCATCCTGCAGATGATGTGATCGTAGTTTCGAAAGACTACGGTAAGACCTGGGAGATCAATCTCCTGGATATGGAAGTGGGAAACATGCATTTTAACGCTTCCTACATGAAACCCGAATATAACGGCGGTCGTTCCTTTATTCACTGGATGACCGACATAAAGATAGATCCGTTTAGTCCCGACACAGCCTGGTTTAACACAGGATCCGGTGTGTTCCGCTCCGAAAAACTTCAGAGCCCGGACTGCTCCTGGTCCGATTGCTGTAAGGGTATCGAGGAGACTGTGCATCTTAATGTATATGCACCTCCGAAGGGCGACATTATAGCTCTTGATGCGGTGGGCGATCTGGGAGGATTCGTATTTACCCAGGTTGACGAGCCTTGCGAAAACAGCTTCGCAGATGAAGCCGGCAACCGCTACATAACCAGCATCAACTGTGATTATCCGGACGAAATCCCCAATGTTTTCGTAGCAACTCCGAGAGGCAACTGGAGAGGGAAAACCAAGGGCGGCATCGTCTATTCCGAAGACGCAGGTAAGACTTTAAGACACTGCGCACAGCCAAGAGGCATTTCGGAAAAAATCGATAAGCTGATTGACTGGATTGAAATGCCAAATAACAATTCCGGATGGATAACAATATCTCCCGACTCCCACGGTCTTGTATGGTCTGTCGCCGACTGCGAACTGCTTCCGGCAGATGCGGTAGTCTACTCAAAAGACAAGGGTGAGACCTGGGCCAAGTCCGAGATTATTCCTCTTCCCGGAGCTCCCGAGCCAAAGGTATTAAAGGCCTTTTATGACAGAGTAAGCAACGGCTATGTTTTCGGCTTCGGTGAGAAGGGAAGACTTTATGTAAGTTCCGACGGCGGAGCAACCTTTGTGGAAAAGGAAATCCCACTGGGATTCCCCGAGATGGATCTTGCAGGCATCGATGCGGGACTTGATGTGGAAATAAAGGGTATCGCCGGTGAAGACGGCAAATTCATCCTTGCCATGAACACCGAAGGTCTTCACATGCTGACCTATGATATCGATCAGGATATTTTCGTGGACACCAAGCTTTCAAGAGAAGGAGACAGCATTTTCTGCGTGGGTCTCGGTATCGGCGAAGGCGAAAGCGAGTACATAAACTCCAAGAAGAAGGCAATCTATGTATGCGCCATAATCGACGGTGTCTATGGTTTCTTCAGAAGTTTCGACTTCGGAACCACCTATGAAAAGATTAACGATGAAAGCCAGATGTTCGGAGAAATCAAGAGCATCGACGGCGACAAGCGTAAGTTCGGCCGTTTCTTTATTGCAACGGGAACGGTAGGACTTAAATACGGTGAGATGACAGTTTGAAAGTGATTTTTCAGACACTTATATGACCCCGCAGGCGTGTCATTAAAGTACACCATGCCTGCGGCAGGGGGATGAGAATGATAAACGTGAATGAAAAAGATAAAAGCAGGTCACGGGCGGCTACCAAAGCATCTATCCTTGTAGATGCGCTGCCGTACATCAGGGATTTTGCGGGAAAGGTTGTTGTTATCTGTTACTGCTGCTCCAACCTCCTTACCGAGGAGGAAGAGATGGAAGTAATGAAGGACATCTCCCTCTTAAAATCCATCGGCATGAAGCCTATAGTCGTTCATGACTTTCGAATCGGCGGCGACCGTTACCGTGAAAACAAACGCATCGCCAATGAAATCGAAAAGAACGGCATTAAGTCCGTAGGTTTGTGCGGCATCGACGTACAAACTCTTCACATGACCATAGACAACGGTTACATTCCCGTTGTTATGCCCAATGATGTGGATACCGAAAACATCATACTCTACCCGGAAAACACGGCCTGCGAAATCGCAATCCGCATGGGTGC
>CACYBJ010000163.1 GCA_902772565.1 uncultured Lachnospiraceae bacterium
GAAAACGGCAATTTCGACCTTAATTCTTTGGGGCTTGAAAGCGGTTATTATACGGCAGATGACATCTATGCTGCCGTAGTTACATACATTAAAGACAGAATTGCGGATGATGCCGGCTACGATGAGCTCATCTACAGAACTCTGGTATTTGACAATACCATAAGCGGCAGGGACCTGGGACTTATACTTTACGACCAGGGTGTTCTTGCCATGGATGAGGACAGTTATAACGGACTTAAGAATTATTCCCTTTCGGCCTATGATTTCATGTGCCGTAAGATAAATAATCTTGAGATTACGCCTGCCATGCTGGCTCTTCAGCCCTGCAGCGGTTCTCTGGTTGCAACGGACCCCAACACGGGGGATGTGATCTGCATGGTTTCATACCCGAGTTACGATAACCAGAAGTTTACCAATACCATAGACCTTGATTACTATAACAAGGTGAATTCCGATAAGTCCTATCCGGTACTTTGCCGTGCTACTCAGTCCCAGACAACCACAGGTTCCACATTCAAACCGCTTACGGCTGTTCTGGCACTTACGGAAGGCACCATTACTACAGGTACATATATTACCGATACTGTCAAGTTTGAAAGGATTGAGCCTTCGCCGTCCTGCTGGTCCAAGAGAGGACACGGTACCATTAATGTAACAGGCGGTATCAGGCATTCATGTAACTATTTCTTCTTTGAGACTGCCTACAGATTTTCAAAGAATGCAAACGGCAACTATTCCGATATCAAGGGTATTTCCCTTATCAGAAAGTATGCTGCCAAATTCGGTTTTGATGCATACTCCGGTGTTGAGATTCCGGAAGTTATGCCTGAAATATCAAACCGCGATGCTATTCGAACCGCCATCGGTTATTATCACAACTTTGCGCCTATACATATTGCCAGATATGCAACAACCATTGCTAATTCCGGCACATGCTACAATCTTACTTTGATTGACAAAGTCTGTGATAACGAAGGCAATGTAATATTTGAAAAAGAGCCTGATGTGTATAACGAGCTTACTGAAGTTTCCCAGTCTACCTGGGATGCGGTCCACCTCGGAATGTATCAGGTGGTTAACCTTGCGGAAATGAAATCCTACTTTAACGGTACGGGCTTTGATGTGGCCGGAAAAACAGGTACGGCCCAGATCAGTCTTAACGATCCCAACAATGCGCTTTTCATTTCCTACGGACCGTATTCTTCGCCTGAAATCTGTGTAACCGTAGTTATTCCAAACGGCTATACCTCATCAAACGCAGCCAAGACTGCCGGTGATTTCTATAATTACTATTTCGGCGGAGTAAATGCGGACAACCTCCTTGCTGGCAAGGTATTCGCAGGTGAGGCCGATGATTACGTTGTAGGAGACTAGAACCTATTATGGAAAATGATATCGTACTGAAAATAAACCGAAACGGACTTACTCTTTTCATTAATCCCGACCTTACCAAGGAAGAGGCCTATGAAAGAATAAGAGAGAAGTTCAGGGCATCTGCCAAGTTTTTCGGAAGTTCCGAAATGGCAGTAGAGCTTTCCGGACACAATTTTTCTTCGGAAGAAGCACTTACGGTAACGGATATCATTGAAGCAGAAACCGAGATTAAGGTTCTTGCAATTATTAACAATTCCGAGGCGGATAATCAGATCTACAGCAGAGCTCTTAAGGCATTTGCCGAAAGGCTTTCCGATGACGTTGCAGTAATCCACCGCGGCAATGTAACCTCTGAAGAGGATTTGGATTTTAAAGAAAGCGTGCTTATTCTGGGCAGCGTTGAAAAGGGCGGAAAAGTGCACTCCAACGGAAGCATTTACATACTTGGAGAACTTCAGGGTTCGGCATATGCCGGAGAACTGGGAAATCTTTCATCCGTAATCTATGCCTCGTTTTATAATGCGGAAACTGCTTCCATTGCGGATGTTTCCTACAGAAAACCGGATAAAGCAAAGGCAGCTAAACCTGTTAAGCATGGCCTTGCATTTATGAAAGCAAAGGAAGATAAGGAAGAGGAGAAAGTCGTTAAAAACACTCTTCTTAAGATATCAGGTGACGAAGTTGTTGCAGAGGAATTATGTTTAGAAACAAAGGATACAGTATAAACAATTTCAAATTCTCACTGCTGATTTCCGTTGTGCTTCTTTCATCCATCGGTCTTGTGGTCCTTCAGGCCATAACAAAAGTGGAAAATACGGGAATGTTTAAGAAGCAGATAGTGGGCGTTATGGCCGGTATATTTATTGCCCTGGTATTTGCATTTATCGACTATAAGATTATATGCAAATTCTACATTGCACTTTATATACTTAACATATTGCTGATGCTTTACTGTAAGTTCGTAAGTGAAGCAATGATGCCCATACTCTACGGTAAAAGCGTAGAAGATGCCAGAAGATGGATCCACATCGGACCCAGAGGCGGCGGTCTTGATGTCATGCCTTCGGAGATTACGAAGCTGACGATAATCATATGCCTTGCCCAGCTTCTGATTTTCTATGAAGGAAAGCTTAATAAGATTTCGACTCTGGCTATAATCGCGCTGGTGGTGGGTTTTCCCATTGCTCTTGTACTTGAGCAGCCGGACCTTTCGACTACCATCGTTATTACACTGACATTTCTTATTATGATTTTTGTAGGAGGACTGTCTCTTAAGATAGTTATTCCGGCGGTTTCGGTTATTGTTCCTGTGTTTATAGGTTTCCTTTGGTACATACAGCAGGACTATGGAACCAACATTATCAAGAAGTATCAGCGAGAGAGAATTCTTTCCCTTCTTCATCCGGAGGACTATCCGGACCTTATGTATCAGCAGAACAATGCCAGGGCGGCTATTAAGTCCGGCGGCGTTTTCGGTAAACTGATACTGGGAGATGATTCACCCCGACTCACCAGATTTGTTCCCGTCGTTGAATCCGACTTTATTTTCAGCGCCGTTGGAGAGGAACTGGGCTTTGTGGGCTCCGCTCTGGTAATCGTGTTATTTGCCCTGCTTCTTATTATTTCATTAAGCATTGCAATTAAAGCAAAGGATAAACTGGGAAGATATGTTGCAATTGGTATAGCAAGTCTTATCACGCTTCAGGCTTTTGTAAATATCGGTGTGGTTATATCACTTCTTCCGAATACCGGAATTCCCCTTCCCTTCCTTTCAAACGGTCTTTCTTCACTGCTTACAAACTATATGCTCATTGGCATATTGCTTAATATCGGTCTCCAGAATAAGGATGTTAATCCTACGGGAGACGATTACATAGATTTCGGAAAGTATCACAAAAAGTTCTAGGAGATTAGGATGAAAAGATTTATTTCGGTAATTCTTGCAGGCGTATTGATTCTGAGCCTTTGTTCCTGCGGAGCCAAGGAATCGGAACTCTATGCCATGTATTCTGACGATACCAATGTTGTAAATACCGACATAGGAGAGTATGTAATCGGACAGACCATGCCGCTTCTTACAGAGGGTAAAATCTGTATAATCGATTCCGCTTCCTTATCTGCCGATGAAAACCTTCACTGCAAGGCTGCTTTGGTGGTGGATATTACACATAACAAGTTTATCCAGGGTCAGGATATTTACACATCAATCTACCCGGCCAGCGTAACAAAGCTTCTTACGGCGTTGCTCATCTTTAAATACGGCAATCTTGACGATACCTATACCATCAAGGAAGATAACTGCGGTATCACCGAAGCCGGCGCCCAGCTCATGGGATTTAAGAAGGGTGATGTGATTACCATAAAGGATCTTTTATACTGCCTCCTTCTTTATTCCGGCAACGACTCCGCAACGGCTCTTGCAGATTATTTAAGCGGTTCGGATGCGGAATTTGCCACATTGATGAATGAAGAAGCCAAAAAACTGGGCTGCACCGGTACACATTTTACCAATCCTCACGGTCTTCATGACGTGAATCATTACACAACGGCCTATGACCAGTATATGATCTTAAGGCACCTTATGGATTATGAAATGTTCGTAACCATTTCAAGTACCGTTGACTATGAATTTACTTACACAAATGCTGCAGGCGAATACCTTACAATGCCTGTCACAACCACCAATAAATTCAAGAAGGGCGTGTATTCCCTTCCTGAAGGTGTATCTATAGTAGGTGCTAAGACGGGAAATACCTATGCGGCGGGAACCTGCCTTATACAGTGTGTTGAAACTTCCGACGGCACAAGATATATTATTGCGGTGTTCGGCGCCGAAGATCAGCAGTCACTGTATGAACAACATCAGTATCTGTCGTCAATGGTAGAAGGAATTTCAAACTAATTATCATTTTATGTTGTCTTTTATGGGGCGATGCACTATAATTGAATTATAAATTTTCAACCATAAGGAGGAGATATTTATGGTACAGATTATTGCGGGCGAAAAAGGTAAAGGAAAGACAAAAATCCTTCTGGACATGGTCAATTCTGATATCAAAAACGCCAAAGGAACTATAGTTTATCTTGATAAGAGCTTAGATCACATGTATGAACTTGATAACAAAGTTCGTCTTATAAATGTAAACGATTACTGCATTACCAATGCAGAAGAGTTCATTGGTTTCATTTGCGGTATTATTTCACAGGATCACGATCTTGAAAAAGTATATCTTGACAGCTTCCTTAAGGTAGCACACCTTGATGCAGCTGCTGCCGATGCAGCAGTAGAAAAACTCGATGAAGTATCCAAGAAGTTCAACCTTGATATCATCGTTTCCTTCTCACAGAAGTCAGCAGACCTCTCTGAGACAGTTAAGAGCAAAGTTAAAGTAGCTCTTTAATCAGAAAATCATAAATCTTTGCCCTCTGTTTCTGTTGAAACAGAGGGCCTTTTTTTAGCCCCCGATTTTCAATCGGGGGAGCCGTCGGCTTTGAGACATCAAAGAAATCCAGAACGGATTTCTTCTTTTTTTAGCCCCCGATTTTCAATCGGGGGAGCCGTCGGCTTTGAGACATCAAAGAAATCCAGAAGGGATTTCTTCTTTTTATGGAGCAATTGGGGATTTTTTGTGAAATTACTGTTATAAAAAAGGGAAACCGCAAAATATATGTCGAAAATATTGTAAAATACACGTAAAAATACAAGATAAAGGCTTTATATTTTTTCTGTGATACCTTATAATGTTCACTGTGGGATATTATTATTTGATTAATTACACGGAGGAAGGACGTGGCTGATAAAAAACAAAAGGTTTTAAGAACCAGAAAAATCAGAACCATTAACGTCGGAGTATTTATCATCGGCCTGGTCCTCGTATACATAATCGTAAATATTGTAATCAGCATTCGTAAAGACCATGTTTCTTTGTACGAAGTACAGGCTATCAACATGGCACAGGACAATACCTGCGAAGCGGTCATTATCCGAAACGAAGAAAACTACTATACCGATAAGGCCGGTTACACAAATTACTATATCAGAAGCGGTTCAAGAGTTGCCGTAGGAGATGCGGTTTACTCCATAGATGAAAGCAAGAACATCTACGATTACCTTACGGATTACGATCTCAACTATGATTATTCCGAATCCGATATCGAGATGCTTCGTAAATGCGTTTCCGATTATTACAGCGAGAACACTCTGGATGACTATTCCGGCGTTTACAATCTCAGAACATCTTTGGAAACGGAAATAGCAGGTATTTCCGATTCCTTCCTGCTTGAGAATCTGGACCAGATTCAGAGCTCAACCGATACAACATTCACCTTCGACATAAAGAAGGCGGAAAAGGCCGGTGTCGTTTCTTTCTTCTCGGATTCCCTTGAAGGACTCACAGCCGATTCCGTAACGGCAGCTACATTTGACAGAAAGAATTATTCTGCCGAGAACATCTTTGATTCGGACATTAAGCAGTCCGGTTCATTTGTTTATAAAATCGTAGATGATTCCAGCTGGGCAATGGTATTTCATCTGACTCCCGAACAGTATGACAATCTTTCGGAGAAGTCGTCCATTACATTTACCATTAAGAATGACGGTCTGAAGCTTACAAAGGAATGCTCGTTTTACAAGCAGGGCGATGACTGCTTCTGCCGTATAGTAATGGATAATTACATGATCCGTTACATTAAAGACAGATTCCTCGAAATCCGTCTTGAACTGGCAGATGAAGAGGGACTCAAGATTCCTTACTCATCACTTGTCGATAAGGAATTCTTTGTGGTTCCGATCAACTATTATGTTTCCAATCCGGGGGAGGATCCGGACCATCCGGATTACGGCTTCAATTTCATGAACTATGATGAAACTACCAGAAGCCTCAGCTACGGATTTAAGCCTTGTGAAATCTATTACAAGGACGAAGAAAACGGTGTTGTTTATGTCGATACCAAGGATCTTGATTACGGTCAGTATATTTACAGTATGGACGATGAAACAAGATACCAGGTTTCCGTAATCAAAAAGATCAAGGGCGTATATAATGTCAATCGCGGCTATGCAATTTTTAGAAGAATAGAAATAATCAGCGAAGATGAAGACTATTGCATAGTTCGAGAGGGAGCCAATTTAAGTATCGGCAAATACGATCACATACTTCTTAATGCATCGCTGCTTAAGGAGAATAACGAAGTTTATTAAGGATTATTGTTGTGGGAAGCATTAAAGAAAACCTTGAAGTAATTCATAAGAATATAAACGAAGCCTGCAAAAGGGCAGGAAGAGATACAAGCGAAGTGACACTCATCTCCGTATCAAAGACCAAGCCTGTTTCGGACATACTTGAGGCCATTGATGCAGGAGAAAGAAACTTCGGAGAGAACTATGTTCAGGAACTTGTTGCCAAGACCGAAGAAATAAAAGATGATTTGACCTGGCACATGATAGGTCCTCTTCAGAGTAACAAGGTTAAGAAAGCTGTAAAGGCAGCAAGTATTATTCATTCCGTGCACAGTATTTCCATAGCGGAAACTATCAATAAAGAGGCTGCAAAACTCGGCAAAATCCAGGATATTCTTATTGAAATCAACGTAGGATCCGAACTTTCCAAACACGGAATCGATATTTCGGAAGCCGAAGAAGTTACTCTTGAAATTGCAAAACTTGATAATCTGAGAATTCGCGGATATATGTGCATTCCTCCGATAGCAGAGGATAAGGATGCCAACAGACTGTACTTTCGTGAGTTAAAACAGTTATCCGATAAAATGAATAAAGATCATTCCGATATATTGCATCTTGACATGCTTTCCATGGGAATGAGTTCTGACTATGAGACGGCGATTGAGGAAGGTGCTACTCATGTAAGAGTCGGCACAGCTATTTTTGGAGCCAGAAATTACAACAAATAGACAAGGGGAGGAAAAACAAGTGGGCATTAAAAAAGGATTCAGTTCTATTGGAAGAGCTTTAAAAGACGTGCTTGAAGGTGAAGAAGAAGGCGCTGAAGACATCTTAGGTGATGCCGAAGAGCGCGAGTTCAAGCGTTATGAGGAAAAGCAGCGCAAGAAAGAATTAAAAGCAAAGCAGAAGCAGGCTAAAGCAGAAGCAAAAGAAGCCAGGGAATACAGTCGCGGCTATGATGATTATGATGATTCCTATGATGATTACGATGCGGCTCCGCGTTCCGAAGATAAAATCTGGCCTCCCAGAAGCCCTGAAGGCAACTACAGCAAAGCTTTAAGCGGTAGCGGTGATTATCAGAGGGTAAGAAGTTATTCCTCTACATTCATTGCCAGAGAGTTTAAGGATGCTCAGGTTATTTCCGATGCCCTTCTTAACGGTCAGGAAATCACTGTGAATTTTGCTCAGGCTGTTCCGTCCGATACCCAGCGTATCATGGACTTTATCTGCGGATGCATTTATGTAATTAACGGTACTATCAAGCCTGTATCTAATGATGTGTATTTGTTTATTCCGGGACAGTCACCTGAACCGGAGTATAATTCGGGAAGTGCGGGCTCTTCAAAGAGCGGTTCGGGTCGAAACATAAACAGAATGATATAATCAAGGAGAGAATTAATGATTACACCTATTGAAATTCAGAAGACAGAGTTTAAGGTTGGCGCACATGGTTATTCCAAAAAGGAAGTAGATGATTTTAAAGCAAGAATCCTTAAGGACTATGAAGCTCTTTACAGACAGAATCTTGACTTAAATGACCACATTGCCGATCTTGAAGATAAGCTTACAAGCTATAATAACCTTGAAAAGTCCCTTCAGAAGGCTCTTATCCTTGCAGAAAAATCTGCCGAGGAAACAAAGAAAGCTGCAGAAGAGAGAGCAGAAGCCATCGAGCAGGAAGCTATGGCTCAGGCTCAGGTTATTACTGCAGAGGCAAGAACAGAACTTTACGAAGTCAGAAATGCCACCATTAAGCTTCTCCAGCAGTATGACCAGTACAAGTCACAGATTATTGCTGCATCCAAGGCTCAGATCCAGCTTCTTAACTCCCCTTCCTTTACTATCGATAAGGACAGCCTCGAGACAGTAAAAGAATTCGAAATGAATAAGAAGGTAAACGAGCAGGCAAACGAGCAGGCAAACAGTTAGAATGAAGAATAAGAAGAAATACTTAATCTTTATTATAATTACCGTTGTCGGCATTATTCTTGACAGAATTACAAAGATAATTGCCATAGACAGGCTTTCAGATAAGAGTAAGGTATTAATTAAAGATGTGCTTGAGTTAAGACTTCTTTATAACACAGGTGCTGCCTGGTCCTTTATGCATGACAACACCTGGTTTTTAACCTTGTTTTCCATTCTGTTATCTGTCATACTCATTGTTTTTATAATAAAGATTCCCGATAAACCTCACATGACATCGCTGGTTGTTTTGTTATCTTTCATAGTAAGCGGTGCCATCGGCAATATGATAGACAGAATTGCCATGGGGAAGGTCACAGATTTTATATATTTCAAACTGATCAACTTCCCCATCTTTAATGTGGCAGATATTTGGGTATCCTGCTCCACGGCAGTTCTTGTTCTGCTCATAATATTCTATTATAAAGACGAGGATTTTGAATGGCTGCAGAGGAAAAAGTAGTGCTTACGGTCTCTTCGGCAGATGCCGGCACAAGACTTGATAAGTATGTGGTCGCTCAAATTGAAAATGTTACAAGAAGCCATGTGCAAAAGTTAATTGCAGATGGCTTTATTTGTATTAACGGCGTCCCGGCTTCAAGTAACCATTATGTGCTTCGGGCGGGAGATGTGATTGAAGTCGCCCTAAGACCTGCCGAAGAGGTGAATATTACTGCATCGGACATTCCTCTTGACATAGTTTATGAGGACAGTGATGTAATTATAGTAAATAAACCTAAGGGAATGGTGGTTCATCCGGCTCCCGGGCACACAGACGATACCATGGTAAATGCCCTGATGTTTCATGCAGGTGACAACCTGTCCGGCATTAACGGTGAGCTTCGTCCCGGCATTGTCCACAGAATTGACAGGGATACAACGGGTCTTTTGGTAGTTTGCAAAAATGATGCAGCCCATAATTTTCTGGCGGATCAGCTTTCAGTGCATTCGATTAACAGGATTTATTACTGTCTGGTATTCGGCAGGCTAAAGGAAAAAGAGGGGACGGTTGACGCTCCCATAGCAAGGCACAAAACAGACAGAAAGAAAATGGCCATAGACAAATCAGGCAGAAATGCAGTAACTCATTACAGGGAAATATTTGAGTTTTCTGCAGGCTACAGCCTCGTGGAATGCAAACTGGAGACCGGAAGAACTCACCAGATACGAGTCCATATGTCAAGCATCGGCTATCCTTTGGTTGGCGACGAAGTGTATGGCAGGCATAAACAGCCATATAAAACCGAAGGGCAGATGCTTCATGCGGCGGTTCTGGGCTTCATTCATCCCACAACCAGGGAATATATTGAGTTTTCATCGGTGCTGCCGGAGTATTTTACAGGGGTTTTGAATAAAATATGCTCATCTGCAGAGGAAAAAGACGCTTTACATAATGTATTAAAGGAGTTTGGGCTTGAGGTTTAATACATATTAAGGAGAAGGAAAGTGCTTGATTTTTTTGAAAATGAGATCGGAGAGGCTCTATACAGAGACAGGAGAGTCGTTATACACGGTGTTCCGGGGGTAGGAAAGACCGTAACCTGTCTTGATTACTGCAAAAACAGGAAGTTTGACTATCTTTATATTAACTGTGAATATGACGGTGAAATAATAGAAAGGCTTTCGGAACTTAATGACGATGAGAATTTTAACGAAAAACTCATTGAAATCTGCAGTTTTGAAGCAAATACAAACTTTGAAAATGCCTGTTTCATTTTTGATAATATAGAATGTTCCAAGGAGTTTTGTGAAAGGCTGTATCCGCTGCTGAAAAAACGTCCCTGTTTACTGATGATGACCATGAGGGTTATCAATAATACAGCGGAACCTGTTTTGAAAGAAACAAAAAGGGTTATACAAAGACCTTTATCCTTTATGGAATTTCTTAAACTCACCTCGAGTTTTGAGTATGACAGAATTGTGGAAGGTCACATGTCTGCTTCGGCTCCTTTCCCCGAACTGGTAATAAATAACATAACGGAAGAGTATGATAACTATCTTCGTACCGGCGGCATGCCCGAGGCGGTTAAGTGCTATGGGTCAGATGAGAATTACGATGAAAAGATTCATTCCATTCACGATGCAGGATATGTTCATGTGGTTGAGAAGACACTTGAATACTCGGATCTTACGGACACACAGAAGAATAAATGCAGGCAGATACTGGATTCTGTAATCTATCAGATGCTAAACACATCCTACAATAAATATGTTATTACACATATAAGGGATGGAGCTACAATAAAGAATTTCAAAAAGGAACTTGATTTCCTTGTTGAGAACAATATTCTTATCAAAGTGGACCAAATTGACCATGAAAAGAATCATTTATTGCTTTTCTACGACTGTGGAATAATCTGTACAAAACTACTACAATTGTCTAACAAGAATCGTGATTATTCACACGGCAGTAGAATTGAATATATTCTGAGAAAACATTTCCTTTACAGTGAGCTTATTTCGTCCAGGATCTTCCCGGGTTTCTGGAGATCCAATTATACAGCTGTGGCAGATGCGAAATTCTCTGTAGAAGGAGAAGAACTGGCCTGCTTTTTGCTGACCGATAACAAGATGAGGAGATCAGTGGAAGTTTACTCCAAAGACCACCCCGAAAGCCTTAATATACTGCTTTATAATGGAAATCTGGTCATTAACGAAAAAAATATTTTTCTGCCTGAATTCTCTATATCTTGTATTAGGCATTACCTCAGGCATTAAGCTTTTGTCAAAATGTAGATTTCAGGCCGGATTTCTTCGGCATATGCCTGTTTTTTTGCCCTTGACTTTAAAATTCTATTCAAGTAGAATGTGAATGCTACAACTGTACTAACATCAGGGGTTATGAAATATGGGAGAAATCAGGCTTCACGAAGGCGAATTAAATGTAATGGAATTATTGTGGTCCAACAGTAATTTGCCGGCCAAAGACATTGCAAAAATTATCAAGGAATACATAGGCTGGGAAAAGAATACCACCTACACCGTAATCAAGCGTCTTATTGATAAGGGTGCAGTGGAAAGAGTGGATCCCGGTTTTATTTGCAAACCCAAGATTACCAAAAAAGAAGTTCAGCAGATCGAAACGGATGCGTTAATCAGCAAAGTGTTTTCCGGCAGTCTCAATGAGTTTATCAATGAGTATCTTGCCGAGCAGAAACTTTCTGCGGAGGAAATCAGATCCCTTCGTAAAATGCTGGGAGAGCAGTACAAAAAACTGCTGTAATGCTTTTTACATTGATACTAAAGCACGGTTCGCCGTGCTTTTTTTATTGACAATTGTAGAACAATAAACTATTATTGTAGTGTTGTATAGGGGAGAAACTATGCAATTACAACTAAATATGGAGGTGTCACCTTTATGGAGACTGGACAGATAGTCCTTTTAGCCGTTATGGAGACTTGGCAGGTAGTTATACTTGCTGTCGTTGCCACCGCCGTTATTGTTGGTCTTTTAGCATGGAACATTGCAATAGCATACAGAAAAAAAGTATATGAAGCCGAGGTTGGTTCTGCTGAAAAAGTAGCAGAAGAAATCAGAGCAAAAGCACTTAAAGATGCCGAGACCGCAAAACGTGAAGCTTTACTTGAAGCCAAGGAAGAAGCTTTAAAGGCAAAGAATGACTTCGAACGGGAGAAAAAGGAACAGCGTGCGGAAATCAGCCGTACGGAAAAGCGACTTGAATCCAAAGAAGAGAACATCGACAAAAAGACCGAAGCTCTTGAAAAGAAAGAGAATCGAATGAACCAGAAGGAGCAGGAACTTGACGTTCTTCGCTTAAAGGTTCAGGAGAATGTTGAAAAACAGCAAGCGGAACTGGAAAGAATCTCCGGTCTTACCTCCGAAAAAGCCAAAGAATATCTAATTGAATCTGTAAAAGAAGAATGCACACATGAAATGGCCGTTCTTGTGAAGGATCTTGAAACCCAGGCCAAAGATGAAGCTGAGAAGAAAGCTAAGGAAATCGTCATCAGCACGATCCAGAGATACGCAGCAGATTACATATCTGAAGCAACGATTTCAGTAGTTCAGCTTCCAACAGATGACATGAAGGGCCGTATCATCGGTCGTGAAGGACGTAACATCAGAACCATCGAAACCCTTACAGGTGTCGATCTTATCATTGATGATACTCCTGAGGCTGTAGTCCTTTCCTGTCATGATCCCGTAAGGAGAGAAATTGCCCGTATAGCACTTGAAAGACTCATTGCCGACGGTCGAATTCATCCTACGAGAATTGAAGAAATGGTCGAAAAGGCCAAAAAAGAAGTTGACAATACCATCAAGGAAGCAGGAGAAGAGGCTGCCATTAAGACAGGTGTTCACGGACTTCATCCGGAACTCATTAAGTTACTCGGCCGTCTTAAGTATCGTACAAGTTACGGTCAGAATGTTCTTAAACATTCCATAGAAGTATCCATTCTTTCGGGACTTCTTGCTGCTGAATTCGATCAGGATGTCAAACTTGCCAAAAGAGCAGGCCTTCTCCATGATATCGGTAAAGCTATCGATCATGAAGTAGAAGGAACACACGTACAGATAGGCTCCGATCTTTGTAAAAAGTATAAGGAATCCGATATTGTCATCAATGCAGTCGAAGCGCATCATGGCGACGTAGAATTCGGCTCAATGATTGCTTGTATTGTACAGGCGGCAGATACAATGTCTGCAGCCCGTCCGGGAGCAAGAAGAGAGACTATCGATACCTATACCAACAGATTAAAAGATCTTGAAGATATTTCAAATGGCTTTAAGGGAGTAGAAAAATCATTCGCTATCCAGGCAGGACGTGAAGTTCGCGTTATGGTACAGCCTGAAAAGATCAGCGATGATGAGATGGTACTTCTTGGTAGAGAACTCTCTAAGAAAATCGAATCCGAACTCAAATATCCGGGTCAGATTAAGATTAGTCTTATCAGAGAATCACGAGTTACCGACTATGCAAAATAGTTACGAAAAGAGCTTCTTAACGGAAGCTCTTTTTTGTTGCCCCCTAATATATTTTCCTGTTGATTTTTTCCACGCTATCATGTATAGTACTAAAGGCGTTTGATTGTATACATGTACCCAAATGTATAAATCACCTTAGTTTTAAAGGCATAAACACACAGTCAGGAGGCATATATGTCCTTATCGTTATCAACAAAAGCAGAGAAAGTAAAACCATCATCAACACTCGCAATTTCCGCTAAGGCTAATGAGCTTAAAGCACAGGGACTTGACGTAGTTTCTTTCGGAGCCGGTGAGCCGGACTTCAACACACCTGAGAATGTAAAAAATGCAGGTCTTAAGGCAATCGAAGAGAATAAAACAAGATACACTGCAGCAGCAGGTCTTCCTGCACTTAAGCAGGCAGTAGCCGATAAATTCCTTCGCGATAACAATCTTAAATATGAACTTAATCAGATCGTTATCTCAAACGGTGGAAAGCATACACTTACCAATGTGTTTCAGGCAATTCTTAATCCCGGAGATGAAGTAATCATCCCTACACCTTTCTGGTTAAGCTACCCTGAAATGGTTAAGCTTTGCGGCGGTGTTCCGGTATATGTAAGATGCGATGCAACACAGAATTACAAGATTACTGCTGAGCAGTTAAGTGCTGCCTGCAACGAAAAGACAAAGGCATTTGTCCTTACTTCCCCAAGCAATCCTACAGGTATGGTTTATACAAAGGATGAGCTTGAAGCAATTGCCAAAGTAATCGTTGAAAAAGATATTTATGTTATTTCCGATGAAATCTATGAAGCACTTGTATATGACGGCAAGGAGCACATCAGCATTGCATCCCTCGGAGATGACATTTATGCACATACAATTACCTGTAACGGTCTTGCAAAGAAGTATGCAATGACAGGCTGGAGAATCGGTTTCTGCGGAGCTCCTGCAAATGTAGCAAAGGCTATGTCATCCATTCAGTCTCATCAGACTTCCAATCCGAATACAATTGCCCAGTATGCGGCAATCGAGGCTCTTAACGGTCCTCAGGACTCTGTAGAGGCTATGAAGAAGGAATTTGACAAGAGAAGACTTGTTATGTTCGACAGAATCAACAAGATGCCTTATGTTACAATGTTAAAGCCTGAAGGTGCCTTCTATGCATTCGTAGACTGCAGCAAGGCCCTCGGCAAGAGCCATAACGGCACTGAAGTTAAGGATATCTTCGAGTTTGCAAGAATCCTTATCGAAGAATACAACGTTGCTGTTATTCCTTGTGTGGACTTCGGTTTCGACGATCATATCAGACTTTCATATGCCACAAGCATTGAAGCTATTAACAAGGGTCTCGACAGAATAGAAAAATTCCTCGGTACACTTGAGTAATATCTGAAAATACAATATAATATCGTATGGAAAATTAAACCTCAACGCGTATTGTGTTGGGGTTTTAATTTTAAGGAGTTTATTTGTTTGAAAACAAGTTTTCAAACCCGCAGGTGACGCAGCAGGCGCGTCATCATGCGGGCACCACGCCTGCGGCATGGTACGTTTGTTTGAAAACAAGTTTTCAAACCCTTTGATAACGTTGCAGGCGCGTTATCATTCGGGCACCACGCCTGCGGCATGGTACGTTAAATGGTAGAATACGAAAGAATAGGTCGCGAACTCGTTTACGACGGAACTATAGTTAATGTCTATAAGGACAAAATGAAGAATGCCGACGGTTCTGTTTCGGACTGGGATTTTATTGAGCATCCCGGAGCCGCAGCAACAGTAGCTGTGGATAACGACGGCAAAATCATTCTGGTAAGACAGCTTCGCCCGGCTCTTGGCAGATACACCATCGAGCTTCCGGCAGGAGGAAAGAATCCGGAGGAGAATTTTGAAACCTGCGCCCTCAGGGAACTTGAAGAAGAAACCGGTATGCGTGCTGGAAAATCCGAGCTTCTTTGTGATATTTATACCACAGTGGCTCTTATGAACGAAAGAATCCCTATTTATCTTGCCACCGACCTTGTGCCTACTCATCAGCATCTTGATGAAAACGAACTCCTTAATGTTGAACGTCACGATCTTGACGAACTTGTTCAAATGATAT
Organism: uncultured Lachnospiraceae bacterium; assembly: GCA_902772565.1. GTDB lineage: Bacteria > Bacillota > Clostridia > Lachnospirales > Lachnospiraceae > UBA3775. Next base: position 15,559 of record CACYBJ010000163.1, read on the forward strand.
TTGAAGGAAAGCTTCAGGATTCTAAAACCATCTGCGGAATTCTTGCTTATAAGGCAAAGAAAGGACTGTAACATGGCTCTTGGAATGTACGATATTATCACTAAAAAGAAGAGAAAGCAGGAACTTACCTCCGAGGAAATCAAATTCTTCGTGGACGGTGTTACTGCCGGAACCATTCCGGATTATCAGACGTCCGCCTTGCTCATGGCCATTCTTCTTAACAAGATGAATGAAAGGGAAACCTATGATCTGGCTATGGCTATGGCCTATTCCGGTGACATGCTTGACCTGTCCGAAATTAATGGCGTGACTGTAGACAAGCACTCCACAGGCGGCGTTGGCGACAAAACAACCCTTGTGGTTGGACCGGTTGTGGCATCTGCCGGTGCGGCATTTGCCAAAATGAGCGGAAGAGGACTGGGACACACCGGCGGAACCCTCGATAAACTTGAGGCTGTTCCGGGATTTAACATAAACCTTTCCGAAAAGCAGTTCTTTGAGCTTGTTAAGAAAAACAATATTGCCCTTACGGCACAGTCGGGAGATCTTGCTCCCGCCGACAAAAAGCTTTACGCACTTCGTGACGTAACGGCCACCATAGACGATATTTCCCTTATCGCATCCAGCATTATGAGCAAAAAACTGGCATCGGGAGCCAAAGTAATAGTTCTTGATGTAAAGTGCGGAAGCGGTGCATTTATGAAAACCGAGGCAGATGCAATCAAACTTGCGGAAGCCATGATAGATATAGGACGCAGAGGCGGCCGTAAAATGTACGCCCTGATATCCGACATGAATTCGCCTCTCGGTGAGTATGTCGGAAACCGTCTTGAAGTATATGAATCCGTAAAGACTCTCCTTGGGCAGGCTCCGAAGGATATAACCGAGTCCTGCATGCTGCTGTCCGCACTTATTCTTAAGGGTGCAGGCCTGGCAGGCTCCATTGAAGAAGGTCTTAAACTTGCAGAAAGCAAGATTGAAAGCGGCGAGGCACTTGAGAGATTCAAAACCTTTATAACAGGCCAGGGCGGCGATATTTCGTTCCTTGATGATCTTGAAGCCTACATCGGTAAGACGGAGCGTGTGGATGTGCTTTCGGAATCCGAAGGTTACATTACATCTGTAAATACGGAAATGATCGGCATGGCATCTCTTTACCTTGGTGGCGGAAGAACCAACAAGGAAGATGATATCGATCCCTATGTAGGTCTTAAAATCCTCAAAAAGCCCGGGGATTATGTGAAGAAGGGCGAGGCGTTGGCTACACTTTACTATACAGGATCGTCCGATGTTAATAAGGCTCGCGAAACTGTTGTTTCTGCCTATGTTACTGGTGAGAGTAAGCCAGCTGTGGTCAAGCATTTCTACGGATATATAGATGAGTCGGGGTATCATGAACTTTAAGAAAGTAGTAAAAAACTCAACCAAATTCGGATTGTTTTCGGTAATATCCACGGCAGTTCTTTCGCTGTTTGATATTAAAAGACTTCAGGTTAGCGAAAGGGATGTGGAAATCCCCGGCGCAAAGCCTCTTATAATCGCGCATATTTCCGACCTTCATGAGTTTTCTTACGGCGAAAAGAATTCCCGGCTTGTAAAAGAGATAGTTAAAAGAAAACCGGATGTTATCTGCATAACCGGTGACATGGTGCTGGGTACCCAGCCCACCGTTTACAATTCCCTGTATTTTCTGCAGGCTCTTTCGGAACTTGGAATTCCCGTTTTATATTCCATCGGAAACCATGAACTGAAGCTGTCGGAGTATCTGCCGGAGTTCTATGAAGACTACATGACCAAGGTTAAAAGCTACGGCATCCATGTTCTGGATGATGCATGTATTTCTTTTGACGGATACGACTTTTACGGTTATACTAACAAAATGACGCAGTATCCGCGATTTAAGGGCATTTACAGTCTCAAGGCGAAGGAAATAACATCAAGCATCGGAAAACCTCAAAATGAACGTACTACGGTCCTTCTGGCCCATAATCCGCTGTATTTTTCGGCATATGCCCGCTGGGGTGCCGATTTAACCCTTTCGGGACACTTGCACGGCGGAATTGTAAGATTACCTTTTATCGGAGGACTTCTTTGTCCACAGACCTTTATTTCCGTCGGATACACCGGCGGACTGTATAAAAAGGGCACAAGGCAGATGTTTGTCTCCCGTGGACTCGGAGTTCATTCCATACATATCAGGGTGTTTAACAGGCCCGAACTTGCATTTTTAAATATAAACGGAAGAGGAAATCAATGAATTCGATACCGGTAAAACTCGAAGTATTTGAAGGTCCGCTGGACCTCCTGCTTCATCTTATCGAAAAAAACAAAGTTGATATCTATGATATTCCCATTGCCATGATCACCGATCAGTATATCGAGTACGTGGAGGCGATGAAAAAGGAAGACATGGATGTGGCTTCGGACTTTCTGGTAATGGCTGCGACCCTGCTTAGAATCAAGTCCCAGATGCTTCTTCCGGTTAATGAAGAGGCAGAAGAGGAAACTGAAGATCCGCGTCTTGAACTTACCATGAGGCTCATAGAGTACAAGATGTATAAATATGCTTCCCTGGAGCTTAAAGACAGGTCTATAGAGGCTTCCAAACAGCTGTACAGAGAGGAAGACCTGCCGGAAGAGGTAAAGGGCTTTAAGGAGGAAGTAAAAGCCGAGGATGTGCTTCAGGGAATCGAAGCCGATACTCTTAAGAATCTATTTGATGAAATAGTAAAAAGATATCTTAATAAAATGGACCCGATCCGAAGCAGTTTCGGTAAGATCAAAAAAGAAGAAGTCAATTTCACTGAGAAAGTCAGGAAAATCCAGGAATATGGCATCCGCCATAAAAAATGCGATTTTTCAAGACTCATCGATGATAACACAAACAAAGTTGAAGTTATTGTTACCTTCCTGGGCATTCTGGAACTTATTAAAATGGGCAGAGTAAGCATTAAACAGGAAGAAAACTACGGAAATATCGAGATTGAATTTCTTAGCAATGAGGTTGTTCCCGTGGAGCAGTACTCGTAGTTTATATTCTTGTTTGTATTCAGTATCGAGAATCAGTTTTAATATTAGGAAAATAGTATTATTATTTATCAAATCCACGGAGACAACGTGTTTTAACGATATCCGCGGTAAGGCAGGAAAATGGAAGAAGATAAAGAAGTATTAAGTATTACAGACACACCGGAGACTGAAGAAAAGAAAGTAAGTTCGGAAGATCCTAAAGAAGATACGAAAGCGGAAGCTGGCGAGTTGGCGTCCGAAAACAGCATGACCGACGATGAGTTAAAGGCTTCAATCGAAGCGATTCTCTTTGCCTACGGAAATTCCGTGGAATGCGAAAGAATTGCTGAAGCTCTTTGCGTCAGCGCGAAAAGAGTAAAGAAGTGCTTTAAGGCTCTTCAGAAGGAGTATGATGACAGGAAGGCCGGCATCCGCCTGCTTGAACTGGAAGACAGCTTCCAGATGTGCACCGCAACGGAGCATTATGAGGAACTGATTAAGCTCTGCCATGTGCCTAAAAAGCACAAACTGACAGATGTCATGCTTGAAACCCTTTCGATTATCGCCTACAAGCAGCCTGTTACCAGACAGGAAATCGAGGCCATTAGAGGCGTTAAGAGTGATTTCCCTATCAATAAGCTTCTGGAATATAACCTGATTCAGGAGCTGGGAAGAAAAGAAGTTCCCGGAAGGCCTGTTCTTTTCGGTACTTCGGAGGATTTCCTCAGATACTTCGGTATTTCATCTGCCGAGGAACTGCCGGACATCAGCCCCGAAAAAATGGAAGAATTCAAGAAGGAAGCCTTTGACGAAACCAACATTCCGAAGGAACTGATTGAAATGAATAATCTGTAAAAATAAGGACCCGAAAGGGTCCTTTTAATTTGATGTTAATTTGATATGGATTTTGAAAATAAGA
>CACYBJ010000164.1 GCA_902772565.1 uncultured Lachnospiraceae bacterium
CGTAGCCAAGGGAATCGAGCCCGACACCTTATTTACCATGACAGAGGTAATTAAGGACGCACTTGAGAGCGACGGAACCGACCTTGACCTTAAGCTTGTGGCCCTTTCCGGACCCACACATGCGGAGGAAGTGGCAAGAGACCTGCCGACTACTATTGTATCTGCCTGTGCGGATGAGAAAGTTGCCTGCTATGTTCAGGATATTTTCATGAATACCTGCATGAGAGTTTACACAAACCTGGATCCGAAGGGTGTGGAACTTTGCGGAGCCATGAAGAATATTATTGCTCTTGCAGCCGGAGCCTGTGACGGTATCGGTTACGGAGACAACGCAAAAGCAGCCCTTATGACAAGAGGTATGGCAGAGATCAAGAATCTCGGAACAGCCATGGGATGCAATCCATCCACCTTCTACGGCCTTGCCGGAATAGGAGACCTTATTGTTACTGCTACAAGCGTTCATTCAAGAAACAATAAATGCGGCCGCTTAATCGGTGAGGGAAAGACTCCCGAAGAAGCCAAAAAGGAAGTGGGAATGGTTGTTGAAGGAATCAATGCCATACCTGCAGCCATGGAACTGGCCGAAAAGTATAATGTGGAAATGCCTATAGTATTTGCCGTAAACGAAGTAATCAACAAGGGCAAGGATCCTAAGGCAGCCGTCAGGGAACTCATGACCCGCGGCAAAAAAGGAGAGTAAACTACCGAATGCGAGTTCTTTTTAATTTATTAAGGGTTATTATGCTTCTTTTTACCCTTGCATTCTTTGCATTATTCGGAATAGCCGTCTATTTCTTTATGAGTTACGACGGGGCAAGGAACATTTCGGATTACTCCATTGCAGATGCCAAGCAGTACACCTTTGTTACAGGCAAACTGCTTACTGTGGCAGGAGATGCATCCGGAGTAACATTTAAATCAAAGACCGAAGAAAGTGTAAAGGTACTTAACCATAATTACAGAGTTTATACCATTCAGCTGGGCGTAAAGACGGAGCCTGAAAAGAAGACGGATATTTACGAACTTCATGAAGCAACTCCGACTCCTGTGCCGGATGTACATGAACAGTTTAAGGACTATACTCCCGAGTATATGACTGTTCTTGTAAGAGATGACAGACTCGAAGAGTTTGACGTTCTTACGAATCAAAAGGTTAAAGGCAGATCTGTGGAATTCACCGGTATGGTTATTAAGAATCCGACCAAACTGGATTACGAGTTTTTAAAACTTGCCACCAGATATGACGAAGACTGGATGATTAAAAAATATGTTTGCGGCGAGTATGCCATTATACATATTGAGAAGAATGAACTAGGCGATCTGATGCTTGTTTCGGGTATTTTATTCATTGCTTTCCTCGGAATCAGCGTTTGGTTGGGAATTAAAAGCCAGAAATAGACCGAAAAATGTTGTTTTTATGGCAAAATATACAAAAGTGAGTGTAATTTTTTGGTTTTTTTAGCTAAAAATGCTAAAAACTGTTGACTTTATGTAAGACACGTGTTTTAATATAGACATATTAAATATGAAATTCATCTATTACTCTCTCTTTTTTGATACAGGCAAAAGGCACATCTTTCGAGATGTGCCTTTTGGCTATGTAAAGGACTGATTTGAAGGTGCGGACATGTATTATTTTTTAGTAAACAAAACCTCCGGAAAAAACTCTGCAAAAGATATTACAGGAACCATAAGAAAACTGTGTGAAGAAGCCGGTGCGGATTACAGGATCTACAGTACCGGCTATGAAGGCCGTACCGATGAACTGTGCGGTAAAATCGAGGGAATGGACGATCCCGACAAAAAAGTAATAATAGCGGGCGGAGACGGTACCATAAACGTGGCTGTAAACGCATTTGACGACCTTTCCGGCATTAAGCTTGGAATCATTCCCAGGGGGTCCGGAAACGACTTTTTACGAGGCCTTAAAATCACGGGAACTCCGGAGGAAATACTTGGCTGCATACTTGAAAACGATTCCTATACACCTGTTGATATCGGAAAGGTAACGCTGAACGAAACAAAGAGCCGCCTCTTTGCGGTAAGCTCCGGTTTCGGTCTGGATGCCATAGTTTGCAATAAGGTGGATTCTTCCAAACTGAAAAAGTTTCTTAACATTTTTCATCTGGGCAGTCTTGCCTATACCATAAAGACCGTTACCACTTTGTTCTCCATGAGAACCTTTACCGCATCGGTTAAAAACGACAACGGTGGATTTAAAGTTAATAAGGTTATATATTCCGCGCAGATGAACACCCCGTACGAAGGCGGAGGCGTACCTATGGCACCTTCCGCATCTGCCGCAGACGGTAAATTATCCGTGTGCATGGGAGCGGGAGTTGCCAAAATCAAAACCTTCTTTTTCCTTCCGCTGCTCATAAAGGCAAAACATGAAAAACTTAAATGCTTCAGGCTCTTTGATTCGTCACGCATACACTACGAATTAAGCGAACCCGTGGCGGTACACACGGACGGAGAATACCTGGGCGAGTTTTCCGATATCAGTTATGAAATACTTCCCGGAAAACTTAAACTTTTAAACCCTCTGTAAGTTTGACACAAGTGCCCCGATAAACTAAAATATGAATATTGTAAGGGGGAAGCAATCAATGATTCTCATAGATTTTTATGATAATGATATAATAAGCACGCTGATGCCGGCCTTTACTCTGAAGCCGGACAAGATCTACATGCTTTATGATTCCTGCAGAACCACCGAGAGGCAGCTTAAAAACATTAAGAAGGCCATAGTCGGAAAACTTAAGAATACATCGGTGGCTCCGGTGGAATGTGATTCTTACTCCATTCAGTCCGTCCAGAGTGCCATCACCCTTATGATGGCTCAGAACAAAAATGAGAAGTTTTGCGTAGACATAAAGGGCGGTCCGGATCTTATGATAGGTGCCTGCATGTCCTTTGCTCATGAAAAAGGTGCGCAGGTCTTTTATATGTCCGAAAATGACAAGTACATCTATGACGTATACGATAAAAGCATAAAGTATCCTACGGAAAAGATTAAGATCAGCGATTATCTTACGGCTACAGGCGCAAAGCAGTACTCCCATTCCCATGAACTTCCGGAAAAGGAGGAGTTCTATAATATCGAGAGAATGTGCGAAGTTATCTTTGATAATCTCAATGCCTGGAGCAAGTATCAGAAATACATGGAGGAAGTGGGCTCCGGTGAAGGCAGAATGGAATTTCCGTTTGACAGCAAAACCTTTCCGGGAAGCCTTGCCTACGGCGCCGAAAAAATCAACGATGCTTTTGAAAAGTTCGGCTTTATCACAAGGATTTCAAGGCATGAATACCGCTTTAATTCCACCAAGGCCAAGCAGTACATGATGACCTACGGAATCTGGCTTGAACTTTATGTATACATCAATGCTCTAAAGTGTTATGATGATGTCTATCTGGGATTCATTATCAACTGGGACGCAGAGGAAGAGCGGGACACCAACGACAACGAAATCGACGTTATCGTAATGGAAAAATCCAGACCCGTTTTTATTTCCTGTAAAACAAGAAAGCCTGATGCCAAGGACCTTTGCGAAGTCGGTTTTCTGTCCAAGAGACTGGCGGGAGACAGGGCCAAAAGCGTGCTGGCCACCACCTTTCCCGTAAGAGAAACCGGTGATTCCCTTAACAGTATTTATACACGCATGAAAAAGTTTGAGATCGGTCTTATTGAAGCATCCGACTTCAGAAAAAAACTACCCAACAGGGTATTCGATGATGCTTTCGCACCGAACTTTGAGGACTAGAGAAAAGAGAGAGTTATGAGTATTTTCAATGTAGAACTGAAAAAGGTAGTTGATGACAGCTACGAAATCGAAGCAGGCTTCGATCTTTCGGACAAACTGATCAAAGACCTCTTGGGAGGTCTTGACGGCGGCCTTAAAAAGGTGGCGGTAATTACTGATGATGTCGTAAAGCCCCTTTATGCCGCTCCGATTCTTAACAAGCTCATTGAGGCAGGATATGCTGCCGAAATGTTTTCGTTTCCTGCGGGAGAGAAGAGCAAAACCCGTGAAGTAAAAGCCCTGATAGAAGATGAAATGCTGGAACACGAATACCGCAGAGACTGCTTTATTCTTGCGATAGGAGGCGGTGTCGTAACCGACCTTTCCGGATTCATTGCCGGAACTTTCGGACGTGGTGTACCTTTTATTAACTACGCTACGACTCTTCTTGCTGCGGCAGATGCATCCGTCGGAGGCAAAACCGCAGTTGATACCCCGAGAGCAACCAATCTTATCGGCATGTTTAATCAGCCGAAAAAGGTTTATATAGACATTGCTTGTTGGAAGACTCTTCCTTACGCACAGCTTTCAAGCGGTATGGCGGAAACCATAAAGCATGCCTGCTTTGCGGATCGCGAGTTCTTTGATTACCTTGATAAAAACATGGAGAAGATCATGGCAGTGGATCCCGAGGTATGCGAACATGTAGCCGAGGTCAACTGCAAGATCAAATACAATGTGGTAATGCAGGACGAAAGAGAAAAGGGACTCAGGGAAGTTCTTAATCTCGGTCACACTGTGGGACGTGCCATTGAAACCTTAAGTGACTACAGACTTTTACACGGACAGGCTGTTTCCATCGGCCTTATTGCCCAGTGTGCCCTTTCCGTTAAGATGGGCTACATGACGGAGAGTGAGGCATCTGCCGTAACAGCCCTTTTAAAGAAGGCGGGACTTCCCGTGGCTATTCCGGACTACATCGACAGGGATGCGCTTGTTAAAAAACTCTATACCGACAAGAAGGTAAGAAACGGAAAACTCCGCTTCGTAATTCAGAAGGGTATAGGAGATGTTGTTTGCTTCGGAGAGGATGTATATGCCACTCCCGTAGACGAAGCCACAGCAGCCGAAATTATTAAGAATATGCAGTAGAGGTAACAGTTTGAAATTTCAGGTTAATGATAAAAAAAGACTGGTATTTGTGGTTGTATCCTGCATACTGATGGGCTTTTGTATTTCATGGCTCAACAAGTGCTGCTTCGGATCCGATTCCTTTACCACAGCCAATAACGGTCTCAGTAATAAATTGGGAATCGATTTCGGCACATACCAGCTCATGGTAAATATAGTAATGCTCATTGCGGTACTGCTTATAGACAGAACCCAGATCGGTTGGGGAACCGTTGCCAACATGGTACTTGTGGGATATTCCTGCAATTTCTTTTCGTGGCTTGAGGCCAAAATCCTTCCTTCTTCCGTAATCAGTTTCGACAAGTCTCTGGGTTATTATATTTTCGACAGTTTTACCGTAAGGATAATAGTGGTATGGCCGGTAATGCTTCTCTTTATCATTGCCGCGTCCTGCTATATGTCAGCAAGTCTGGGGTCCTCCCCTTACGATGCGCTGCCCTTTGTTATCGCCAGCAGATTCCCAAAGAAACTGTTTAAGATAATAAGAATACTTTACGATGTGGCATTTGCCGTATTGGGCTTTGCCTTCGGCGCAAAGGTGGGACTTGTAACTGTCGTTATCGCCCTTGCCCTCGGACCCGTGGTGGCATGGATGAAAGAAAGTTTCATAGATAAACTGCTGGGTGCACCGAAGGAAGCCGAAACGTAGTATTTAAGGCTTTGCAGCAGGCATTAAAAAGCTTTAAGGCATATGCCGTATAGACAGAGGTAAAAATGAAAAAGCGTATTTTGGATTACATAGCAGCCATAGACAGGATGCTTGATCATCCCGACGAGGACACCGACTGGGATGAGGAAATCAAAAACCACCTGGTTCAGATCAAATTCTTTATGCATGAGAGACTGGTTCACGAACTGGTAATGATACTTTTTGCCATCGGAACCGTTATGGTAATACTTCATGCCGTGTCGGACCCCCAGCCGGGACTTCTCATCCTGGTAATGGCCATGATGGTACTTCTGGTGCCTTATGTAATGCATTATTATCTGTTGGAAAACAGCGTCCAGTACATGTATAAGCAGTACGATAAAATGCTGGAATACAAAACAGGAAAAAGATATATTCAAAATTAAGAAAAGAGGAGAGTATTATGTCAGAAGAAAACATGAACAATAAACCGGAAGGATGCAGTGAACCGGAACATGAAAGCTGCAGTTCCTGCGGAGTGCAAGGATGCCCTTCAAGAAACGGAGCACCTGTGGATTTACGCGCAAAATTGAACGAAAGATCATCCGTCAAAAAAGTAATTGCGGTTGTCAGCGGTAAGGGCGGTGTAGGTAAGTCTTTTGTCACTTCCTACCTTGCGGTCCTTTTCCAGAAAATGGGCAAGCGCACTGCTATTCTTGATGCGGATATTACAGGTCCTTCAATTCCGAAAACCTTTGGTGTGACACGTCTTGCCGAGGCAGATGACACAGCCATCATTCCGTTGAAATCCGCAACCGGAATTCAGATGATAAGCGTAAACAACCTTCTTCCAGTAGAGGACACTCCCGTTCTTTGGAGAGGCCCTGTAATCGGCGGAACCGTTAAGCAGTTCTGGACCGATGTGTTTTGGGATGACGTGGATTATATGTTCGTTGACATGCCTCCGGGAACAGGAGATGTTGCCCTTACTGTTTTCCAGTCACTTCCGGTAGACGGAATCATCGTGGTAACAAGCCCACAGGACCTTGTAAGTATGATCGTGGGTAAGGCTGTAAACATGGCCAAGGCCATGGATGTTCCCGTAATCGGACTTGTTGAGAACTACAGCTACTTCAAGTGCCCTGACTGCGGTAAGGAACATCATATTTTCGGTGACAGCCAGGTAGAAGAAGTTGCGGAAAAGTACGGTCTTAAAGTGCTTGCGAAACTTCCTATCGAATCCGATGTTGCAGAGGCTGTTGATTCGGGTGCAATCGAGATGCTTGACAGAGATTATCTTGACGGAGCGGTAAGAGAAATCCTTTCCGTATAAAGCGGATTTTTTTCTCCTAAAAATGCTCCGACAGTTGACAATTTCCATTTGTATAGTAAAATTAAAGAGTTAATAGTGGTGGAGGATTGTCTATGAGAGTAGTCGCCGGAAAGGCGAGGAGTATTCTTCTCGAAACTCCGAAAGGAAACGGAACACGACCTACTACCGACAGAATTAAAGAAACACTTTTCAACATGCTTCAGGGATACTGCCCGGGAGCCGTGGTTCTTGATTTATTTGCCGGAAGCGGAGGCCTCGGAATCGAAGCCTTAAGCCGTGGTGCCGACTATGCCTGCTTTGCAGACCAGGACCGTAATGCAGTAAAGTGCATTACAGGCAATGTGGAAAGAGCAGGATTTAAAGACTGTTCGGATGTTTACCAATCTGATTATCAGAGTACCATCTTAAGACTTAAAGGCATCAGCCGTAAATTCGATCTTGTATTTCTTGACCCGCCGTATGACATGGAGCTGGAGTTTAAAGCACTGAAAGCCCTTGCCGATGCGGACCTTCTTACCGATGACTGTCTGGTCGTTGTGGAAGCCAAAAAGGAACATGATCCGCAGGCATTTGCCGACATGGGATTCGATATCAAAAAGCAGAAGATTTACAAATCCAATCAGCATTATTTTCTTGTAAAACATTCGGAAGAACAGGACCATGAATAAAACAGCCATTTATCCGGGAAGCTTTGATCCCATAACAAAAGGGCATCTTGATGTTATCAGGCGTGCTTCATCTCTTGTGGACGAGCTTGTTATCGGTGTCCTTGCCAACAGTGCAAAACCTCCTCTGTTTTCCACCGAGGAAAGAGTGGCACTCATTAAGGAAGCTGTTAAGGACATGGAGAATGTAAAGGTAGAATCCTTCAGCGGTCTGACCGTGGATTTTGCCCGAATGAAAAATGCAAAGTTTCTTGTGAGAGGTTTAAGAGCCGTTACGGATTTCGAATACGAACTCCAGATAGCCCAGACCAATCACAAAATAAATGGGGAATTAGATACGATTTTCTTTACTACAAGCGTTGAGTATTCATATCTCAGTTCCAGCATAGTTAAAGAAATCGCAAGTTACAAAGGTGATGTTTCTCCTTTCGTAACCGAGAATGTAAAAAATGCATTAGAGAAAAAATTTTAAAAAGAGGAGATTAAGGGAATGTCAGGTAACAAAATCGAGCAGCTCATCGATCAGATTTACGAATATGTTGAATCATGCAAAGCTTCACCTTTTGCACAGAGCAAAATTGTAGTTAACAGAGACGAACTCTTTGAAATGCTTGAAGAGCTCAAAGAGAGAACTCCTGATGAAATAAAGAGATATCAGAAGATTATCGCCAACAGGGATTCCATTATTGCCGATGCTGAGGACAAGGCCGATAAAATCATCGAAGATGCCAAGGCTAAGGCTAAGCAGCTTGTAAGCGAGCATGAGATCATGCAGCAGGCCTATGCAAGAGTTAACGAAATGGTGGCAGATGCCAGCCGTGACGCCGACGAAATGGTTTCAAAGGCAAGAATCGAATCCGAGCAGCTCACAAAGGGTGCTCTTGAGTATGCCAACAATGTTATGTATGACATGGAAAAGATTCTTTCCGATGCCTATGAGCAGACAAAAGAAAGATCCGAAAACCTTATCAGCACATTAAAGGAAAGCTACGAGACTGTTGCAGAAAACAGACTCCAGATTTACAACCAGCTTGATCCTAACTACCTTACCAACGAGTTCGGCGGTTCAGGTGTAAGCGAGAATGCTACCGACAGTGATTATGATGACGGTTACGACGAGGACGGCTATGATGGCGACGGTTACGACGATGACGGTTATGATGATTACGACGATGACAACTACGATGATTATCCTGAAGACGATGACGATTTCGAATTCAAGGACAATGCATTTCTTGACAACGTAGATGATTAATTAACATAAATGCTAAAGGCGACAGGTTAAACCTGCCGCCTTTTTTTTAATGCCGGTATTTGCTACCGTTCTTTGGTTGCTGCAATGTATCGCGGCATTTGTTATAATCGCTCTTCTGATTACGGAAGAACAACGAGACCGCTGTAATCGGGTTTCGTAATTTTATCAAGTTCCTTTTTGTCTAAAGTGTTTTTATACTTTCTGAGCATTATCTGCCGGTAAATATCATAGATTCGCAAGTCCTTTTCAAAGGCTTCTTTAGCAGGACCGGAGAGTTCTGCTGCGTCTTTTCCGAGACGGGTTATGACTTTTGTGCCGGATTTTGTCATGCCGGCGATTATTTCCTGCGCCGGGCTGTTTTTTCTGAATCCCAGGACACGTACGTATTCGGGAAAGGCCGGAGATTTTACCGCCTCGGCATCTGCCGCAGTGATTCCACCGAGTATGTGCCAAAGGCAGCGGTTGATGCGGGCCCGGGTTATCTGCTTTGTCTTTAAGGCTTCGGCAAATGCATCAAAGTCGGAGTATTGGTTTTTCAGATTGAGTATTCTGTTGGCAAGCTCCGGTGAGATGTCTGCGAAATCCCTCAGGACATCTGCCTTTTCAAGGATGGCATAAAAGAGGGCGTCAGAAAAATCATTGTTGGCAAGGAAGGCCGCATCCGTTTTTACAAGAGTGTTTCTTAAGGAAGTAGAAGAGGGGTACTCACCGGAGGCTGACTCTTCGCTGTTATAACCTGCGCCCAGGCGTTTTACCGTAAAGGGCGTGACGTCTTTGGCGTATTTTTTTATTGCCTTTATATACTCCACACCAAGGGAATTGTTCGGAAAATCCAAAAGGGATGCCTTTTCGGGACAGGTTATATCAAGAACCTTTTTTACGGCCAGGGGATAGGATGTGCCGGCTTTCAGTTCGGACTGAAGCAGGGACTTAAACTCTGTGCTTTCCGTGGCCAGAATATCCGCAAGCTCTGTAAGCTTATCCGTGTCTCCGCATTCGCTTCCGAAGGAAAGATGGGTTATTCCTGCGGCATTAAGGATGCGTACACCTCCCGTGGCAAAGTATTCCGCACTTCCTGCGGATACCGCAGCCGGAAGTTCAAGTACCAGGTCGGCGCCGGCATTTAGGGCACTTTCCGTTCTTGAAAATTTGTCGAAAAAAGCAGGAATACCACGCTGCATTATGCTGCCGCTCATGGCAACAACCACCGCATCTGCCGAAAGAGTTTTACGGGTAACATCTATGTGATACCTGTGACCTTCGTGGATGGGATTGTACTCAGCTATGATTCCTGCTACTTTCAAGTGAACCTCCGAAGCTACCGGGTTGGCCGGAGTTGTATTGTGAGGTGTTAATTAACGATTGTTGTTTTTCTTCGGCTCAGCATACTCTGTTCCGAAGGTCTCTACTGTTACCTTTGTCATTACAACAGGTGTGAGAGGAGCATCCGTAAAAGGATTGGTTCTTGTGGTTGCGATTTTATCTACCACGTCAAGTCCTTCCGTAACCTTACCGAAAGCGGCATACTGGCCGTCAAGGTGAGGAGCGTCCTTGTGCATAATGAAGAACTGTGAACCTGCGGAGTTTGGATTCATTGCGCGTGCCATGGAAAGTACGCCGGGACCGTGATGAAGGTCGTTCTTAAATCCGTTGGATGTGAACTCACCGTCGATTCCGTAGCCCGGACCGCCTGTTCCGTTGCCGTCAGGATCTCCGCCCTGGATCATGAAACCTGCAATGATACGGTGGAAAACAAGTCCGTCATAGAATCCGTGACCTGCAAGTGAAATAAAGTTGTTTACGGTATTTGGTGCGATTTCCGGATAAAGCTCTGCTTTGATAGTTCCGAAACCGTCAATTTCAAAAGTTACAATTGGATTTGCCATGTTTTTTCTCCTGTTTTCGTTGTTACGATAATTCTTTCGGCAGATGCTTAGAAATCGCCGACGCCTCTGTCTACGAATGAGTCGTAGATGGCTTTGATAGCCTGCTCGAAATCTTCGTCGGCAACACCAACGATGATATTAAGCTCGGATGAACCCTGGTCGATCATTCTGATGTTGATATTGTGGTCTGTAAGAGCAGAGAAGACCTTTCCTGCAGTACCTCTCTGGGACTTCATGCCGCGTCCTACGACTGCGATAAGAGCCAGGTTTGATTCCAGATCGATGGAGTCGGGAGAAGTAAGCTTAATGATTTCGTTAAGTACTGACTGTTCCTTCTCTTCGAATTCCGTCTGGTGAACAAATACTGTAAGGGTATCGATACCGGAAGGCATATGCTCGATGGAAATACCGTTGTCTTCGAAGGCCTGAAGAATACGGCGGCAGAAACCGATTTCCGAATTCATCATGTCTTTTTCGATATTGATGGAGCAGAAGCCCTTCTTTCCGGCTACACCGGTGATAATGTGCTTTGTTGTCTTAACTGTTGTTTCGCAGATAAGAGTTCCCGGATCCTCCGGAGCATTTGTGTTTTTGATATTGATCGGGATGCCGGCCTTTCTTACGGGGAAGATTGCATCCTCGTGAAGAACGGAAGCTCCCATGTAGGAAAGCTCTCTGAGCTCTCTGTAGGTGATTGCTTCAATCGGTACCGGATTGTCAACGATTCTCGGGTCTGCTGTGAGAACGCCGGAAACGTCTGTCCAGTTTTCATAAAGATCTGCGCATACGGCACGGGCAACAACGGAACCTGTGATATCGGAACCGCCTCTGGAGAAGGTCTTTACCTTTCCTGTTGTCTTTACGGAACCGTAGAAGCCGGGGATTACGGCCCTATCCACGTCCTTAAGGGCATCTGCCAGATTCTTGTTGGTTTCGTCTGCAAGGAAGTTTCCTTCTTCGTCAAAGAAAACATACTTTGCAGGGTCGATAAATGTATAGCCAAGGTAGTCAGCCATGATAAGACCGTTTAAGTACTCGCCGCGGCTTGCAGCATAGTCATTTCCGGCTTTATCCTTGAAATTCTTTTCGATGGTTGCGAACTCTTCGGTAAGGTCGGTGGAAAGACCGAGACCGTCGATGATTTCTTTGTATCTTGCTTTGATATCTGCAAGTTCCTTGGAGAAATCGTCACCGTCGTATGCAAGAGTGTAGCACTCGTAAAGCATGTCGGTTACTTTAATGTCTCCGGGGAATCTTTTTCCCGGTGCGGAGTCGATTACGTAACGTCTTGCGTCATCGGCCGTAATGATTTCTTTTACCTTTTTGAACTGGTTGGCGCTGGCAAGAGAACTGCCACCGAATTTAACTACTTTTAACATGAAATGTCTCCTTTTTAGGATTTCTTTTTTGATACTTTTTTTGAAATTTTCTTACAAATAATAAAATATACACAATATCCCGTAATAATCAAGCAAAAATGTTATTTTCATTTACTTTTAGTACTGTTTGTGCTATGATTTTTTCGTATGTTTTAAGCAAAATTATGTGTCAGTCAGGAGAGTATTTTTAATGAAAAAAATAACGGAACTGATCTCGGAAGAGCTTAAGAAGGCATTTGCCGCTGCGGGCTACGACGAAGAGTACGGCCGTGTAACGGTTTCAAACCGCCCGGATCTTGCGATGTATCAGTGCAACGGATGCATGTCTGCAGCCAAAAAGTATAAATGCGCACCTATTAAGGTTGCCGAGGCTGTAATCGAGAATATTACCGATAAGAGCATGTTCTCAAAAATCGAAGCAGTCATGCCCGGATTCATAAATATTGACATTTCGGACAGTTTCCTTGTGAACTGCCTTAACAATATGGCAGCCGATGCAAAACTCGGCGTGGAAGAGAAGCAGGAAAAAATCGTCATCGATTACGGCGGCCCCAATGTTGCAAAGCCGCTTCATGTAGGACACCTTCGTTCTGCGGTAATCGGCGAGAGTTTAAAGAGAATATTCAGATTCAGAGGAGCCGAGGTTATCGGCGATGCCCATCTCGGCGACTGGGGTCTTCAGATCGGTCTTATCATTATGGAACTCAAGGACAGAAAGCCCGACCTTCCGTACTACGATGAGAACTACACAGGCGAATATCCTTCGGAAGCACCATTTACCATGGACGAGCTTCAGGAAATCTATCCCGCAGCCAATGTTCGTGCTAAAGAGGATGAGGCCTTTAAGGAATCTGCAAGACATGCCACATTCCTTCTTCAGAACGGTCACAGAGGTTATCTGGGACTCTGGAAACACATTATGGAAGTTTC
>CACYBJ010000165.1 GCA_902772565.1 uncultured Lachnospiraceae bacterium
ACTCACGGATCTTGTTATGAAGGCCAGCAACAGGATCGTATCGGAACATGCCAAGAGGCTTGCAGCCAAGAAAGAAAAGAGTCACATCAGCGAACAGGATATAGAGCTTTTCAACAAACTTATAAATGAGAATCTGTTCAGGTATGTGTTCCAGCCTATAGTAAGTACTGAAACCGGTGAGATAGTTGCCTACGAAACCCTCATGAGAACGGAACCGGAAATAGGTTTCTTCCCGGATAAGATTCTTGATATTGCGGAGTTTTTGGATAACCTCTATTCCATAGAAAAAGCAACGATGTTTAATTCTCTGGACAATTACAATAAGTACAGGGATAAAATTAAAGACAGAAAACTTTTCATAAATGCCATTCCGGGACAGTTCCTTAATCAGGAAGACAGAATTCTGCTACATAAAGAATATGATGTGCGTGCTTGCAATGTTGTGATTGAAGCCACAGAGCAGTTTAAGAATTCCGAAGAGGAAAAGGAACTTTTTTTGAAGGCTCTTAATGCCAACGGATGGGGCTATGCCATTGACGATTACGGCTCCGGAAACAGTAACATCGAAATCCTGTTAAAGCATAAGCCGGATGTTATTAAAATCGACCGTTTCCTTATTACGGAAATACATGAGAATCCCAACAAACAGTTCTTCGTAAAGAACATTATCGAATTTGCCAAGGAAAACGGTATTAAAGTTCTTGCCGAAGGCGTTGAAACAAAAGAAGAAATGAAATATGTTATCGGTGCCGGCGTAGATCTGTTACAGGGTTACTATCTGGCAAAACCGAACGAAGAAATACTCGATGCCATTTCCGATAAAGTAAAGAAAGAAATCGTTACATTTTTCGGGGGGGAGGCAACTGACTAAATGAAAGACGAACAGGTAAAATTTAAAACCTATCTCCAGATTTTAATAGGACTTACTATTGCGGTTTTTGTTGCGGAGCTGGCCTATGTAATTGCCGATGAGGCTTTTAACTGGGATGAAAACACCGTGTTTTTTGTGGCTCTCAGAAACTCCTGTTTTATTCCCACTTTAATTAACTCTGCTATAATAGGGGTCGAGTACACACTGTTAGGCAATCCCAACATCAAACTTAAATACAGGGAAATGTTTACATATCTCGGCATAATCGTAATGACGGTAAGCCTTTGCATGTTCCACATTGCCCACCTTGAAATGTGCTGCGCATTCCCTATTACCGTACTGGCATCTGCCGTATACGGTAAGAGAGAACATGTCAAGATTGCTTTCATGGCATCCCTTGCCGGCATATTCAGTGTATTTGCCGTAAGATTCATCCGTTTGCTCAGTGAAGAAGACAATGAATCCATAGATGTGGTTTTCGTAACCGTAACTTTTTTCATTTGCCTTACAATGCTGGTAGCATCCTTTGTTGTATCGGAACTTATCCGCAAAACAATAGAGCATGCCAGCCACGAAATGTCCTATCAGCTGGATACTCAGGCCAATCTTAAAGAGAAAACAAGAATTGACGGCATGACCGGTCTTTACAACCACAGTGCTTTTTATGAACTGTTAAGCCGCGAAATGAAAGCTGCCGACCGTGAAGGTCGTCCGCTGACCATAGCCATTGCCGATATTGACAATTTCAAATCCGTAAATGACACTTACGGTCATTCAAACGGAGACGAGGTTCTTATTACCCTGTCGGAAATCTTCAGGAAAACCTGTGACGGATATCTTGTGTGCCGTTACGGCGGTGAGGAATTCGGCGTTATTTTTCCGGGCCTTAAAACCAAGGAGGCGGCCGAATATATGCAGAAAGCTCTTGAGACCATCAGGGAAGTCAACTTCGAATGGTGCGATCATCCTATAACTTTTAGTTGCGGTGTAAGCAGGTTTTATGATATAAGAATATCGCCCGAACAATACTTCATGCAGGCAGACAGATACCTGTATAAAGCCAAATACAGCGGCAAGAACAAGGTTGTAA
Organism: uncultured Lachnospiraceae bacterium; assembly: GCA_902772565.1. GTDB lineage: Bacteria > Bacillota > Clostridia > Lachnospirales > Lachnospiraceae > UBA3775. The sequence continues at coordinate 1,962 of CACYBJ010000165.1, forward strand.
CCGATCTGGATCCTGCCGAGTAGAATAAAAAAGAGAGAATAGCAGCTGCATCAGGCAGCGAGGAGAGAATCAATGGATTTTTCCAATGTGCTGGCGCTTCTCGGAGGCGTCGCCCTGTTCCTTTTCGGAATGACCGTAATGGGCGAAGGCTTAAAGAAAGTCGCCGGTAACAAACTTGAAGTGATCTTGTACAAATTATCGGGAACTCCCATCAGGGGAATACTTCTCGGAACTTTAGTGACTTCTGTTATTCAGTCGTCATCTGCCACCACCGTAATGGTCGTGGGCTTTGTAAACTCAGGTATGATGAAGGTGGCCCAGGCCATCGGCGTTATTCTGGGTGCTCAGGTCGGAACCAGTGTTACGGGCTGGATCCTTTCCCTGTCCTATATCGATAACGGAGCCGGCGGTATTGCCGGATACTTCTCCACAGCGGTTATTTCTTCAGTGGTTGCTGTTATCGGTATTCTTCTCAGAATGTTCAGCAAGAAGAAGGTTAAGAACAATGTCGGAGAAATCCTCCTCGGATTCTCCGTCCTTATGTACGGAATGCAGTCAATGTCAACTGCAGTGGCACCGCTTAAGACCAATGCTTCATTCCTTAAAGCGATGTCATCATTCTCCAATCCCTTCCTGGGAATTCTGATCGGTATTGTATTTACGGCTGTTATTCAGTCTGCATCTGCCGCTGTCGGTGTGCTTCAGGCCCTTTCGGTGACAGGCGCAATTACATTTGCAACAGCCTTCCCGATTATACTCGGTATCGGTATCGGAGCTGCGGCACCGGTACTTCTTTCCGCAGTGGGAGCCAATGTTAACGGTAAGAGAACTGCGGTAGTATACCTGTTCAGTAACGCAATGGGAGCGTTGCTTTGGGGATCGGCATTCTATATAGTCAATGCGATTGCAAGTCCTTCCATAGTCGACATGGGCATGACCCCTGTGAGAATAGCATTGGTCAACTCTGTTGTCAGAATTATGACTGTGGTCGTTCTGGCTCCGTTCACCGGCCTTACGGGCAAAATTGTTTGCGCTTTGATAAAAGAAGGCGCCGAGGACGAAGAGGACTACAACAACACAGACAAACTGGAAGTCAGATTCCTTGCCTATCCGCCTATCGCTATTGAGCAGAGTAAAATGGTAGTATTTGCCATGGCAGATAAAGTCCGCAAGAACGTATTTCGTTCCTTAAGGCTTCTTTATGAGTATGACCGTTCCAAGAGAGAAAAGGTGGACCGTAAGGAAGATGATATCGATCAGTACGAAGATAAGCTGGGAAGTTACATGGTCAAACTTGCCCATGAGGAGTTAAGCGACGCCGAGGCCCGCACCTCCTCCCTTATACTTCATACCATCAGCGATTTCGAGCGTATCGGCGACCATGCCGTAAACATCGCCAACCTTGCCGATGAAATCCATGAAAAGCAGATTGTGTTCTCCAAGGCTGCCCAGGCAGAGCTTAAGATTATGGACGAATGCATTCATGATATTATTGAAACATCATTCCATGCCTTCGTAAACGAGTCGGTGGAAGACTGTTTCAAGGTAGAACCTCTCCGTGAGGTGGTAAGCCTTCTTTGCGACGAACTTAAGATGCGCCACATTAAAAGAGTGCAGAAGGGTGAATGTGCTCTTGAAGTAGGTTTCGTATTCAACGACATGATCATGAACTACGAAAGAATTGCCGGCCACTGCTCCAATATTGCGCTGGCCATGATCGAACTCGAGACCATGAGCTTCGATACCCACGAATATACAAATTCTCTTCACGACGTTAAGAATGACAGTTATAACAAGTATCTGACGGAGTACGAGAAAAAATATGCTCTTGATTAAAGTGTACAACCGGAACCTGTTTCCGGTTGTATTGTTTTTGTATTAAATGTTGAATTTTACCATCGTAAAACACCCAAAACAGGGTGAAAAATGAACATATTTCACAAAAAAAGTGGATTTTTTGTGAAAAAATACTTGTAAATTTGTCTAAATTGGTATATAGTACGGAATATACGGGGGCAAGGCGGCGCTTAGGTGAGCGACCGTTCCCAAAAATCGTATTTATATTTTAGGAGGAAAAAATTCTATGAAAAAGAAAGCTTTATGCGTAATGCTTTCAGCTGCAATGGTAGCTACAATGTTCACAGGTTGCGGCAGCAAGAAGAGCTCATCCGGCGCAGGCAACATGGATGCCCAGGGTAAGGACGAAAGCTACAAGTACAGCGCAGCTAGTTCTAACGACGGTACTGAGCTTAACATTTACTGCTGGAACGATGAGTTCCAGAACAGAGTAACAGCTCACTATCCTGGTTACGAAGCAGTTGATGAGACAACCGGTAAGATCGGTGA
>CACYBJ010000166.1 GCA_902772565.1 uncultured Lachnospiraceae bacterium
AACGGAGGTAGTGATGGGAGATCAACTGCAAGTCGAAAATTGGGTAACAGTTAAAGATGTACAGGCTTATCTTGGTGTAGGCAGAGAGACGATTTTACAATGGATATCCAAAAGAAATATGCCGGCATATAAGGTCGGGAGAATGTGGAAGTTCAAGTTGTCGGAGGTTGATGAATGGATCCGTTCCGGCGGAGCTTCAGATGACAACGCTCAGGGGAAAGATGAACAGAATTGAGAATAAGTCCTGATTATAGGACTGCTGTTCTCGTAGAATGAAAATATAGAGTGGCGGACTATGCGCTACGGACAATCGGAGGAAATATAAATGGACAACCAAGTGCATAATTCTATAGTGAGTTTTATTTGGGGAATCGCGGATGACTGCCTGCGTGATGTTTATGTTCGCGGCAAGTATCGTGATGTTATCCTGCCTATGACGGTTATCCGCCGTCTGGACGCATTGCTGGAAGAGACTAAACCGGCGGTGCTTGCAATGAAGAAACAGCTTGATGATGCAAAGATTGATAATCAGTGGCCAGCCCTGTGCAATGCAGCGGGACAGGCTTTTTGTAATGCTTCTCCGTTTTTGCTGAAGGATCTGACAAGCCGCTCCAAGGCTCAGACACTCAAAACGGATTTCATCGCATATCTTGACGGCTTTTCACCTAATGTTCAGCTTATCCTGGATAAGTTCAAGTTCCGCAACCAAATAGATACTATGGTGGATGCGGATATTCTCGGCGCAGTTATTGAGAAGTTCACGTCATCCGATATCAACCTGAGCCCGAATCCGATTTATAAGGATGCTGATAGGAAGATCCTGAAACATCCGGGTCTTGATAATCATGGGATGGGTACCATCTTTGAAGAACTGATCCGAAAGTTCAATGAAGAGAACAACGAGGAAGCTGGAGAACACTGGACGCCACGCGATGTTGTTGAGCTTATGGCGGATCTTGTGTTCATGCCTATCGCTGACCAGATAAAGGATGCATCATATTCATGCTACGATGGTGCCTGCGGTACTGGTGGTATGCTTACGGTTGCTCAGAACAGGCTTTTGGAGCTTGCAAAGAAGCAGGGGAAAGAGGTTGCTATTCATCTGTTTGGTCAGGAAATCAATCCGGAGACCTATGCTATTTGTACAGCTGATATGTTGCTGAAGGGTGATGGAGAAGAAGCAGAGCATATCATGTATGGCTCTACGCTTTCCGATGATCAGCACGCATCTCGTCAGTTTGACTTCATGCTTTCAAATCCGCCTTATGGAAAGAGTTGGAAGACGGATGCAGAAAAGATGGGCGGTAAGAAGGATATCCTAGACACACGGTTTAACGGATATATTGGTGATGGTGAAGAGTTACAAATGCTTCCGAGAACAAGCGACGGACAGCTTCTCTTTCTTCTCAATAATGTGGCTAAGATGAAGAAAGATACAGAGCTTGGTAGCCGTATTGCAGAGGTGCATAATGGTTCTTCGCTATTTACTGGAGACGCAGGAAGCGGAGAAAGTAATGCTCGCAGATATATGATTGAAAACGATTTTGTTGAAGCAATTATAGCGCTTCCAGAGAACATGTTTTATAACACAGGAATTGCCACATATATTTGGGTTTTATCAAATAAAAAGGAAGAACGACGTAAAGGAAAAATTCAACTTATTGACGCTACTGGTATTAAAGCTCAGCTTAGAAAAAATCAAGGCCAGAAGAATTGTGAACTAACCAAAGAGCTTCGTGATGAGATAGTTCGACTGTTTCTTGACATGAAGGAGAATGAACAGAGCAAAATATTTGATAATTCATCGTTTGGGTATTGGCAAGTGACTGTCTTACAGCCGTTAATAGGCAGAGACGGAAATCCTGAAAAGGATAAGAAGGGACGACTGGTTCCTGACAAGGAAAAAACTGACACGGAAAATGTACCGTTTGACTATGAAGGCGGTATTGATGCGTTTCTGAAAAATGAGGTTCATCCCTTTGCGCCATTGGCATGGATAGATAAAAAGAAAACAAAAGTTGGATATGAGATCAGTTTTACAAAGTATTTCTATTCACCTAAGGAATTTAGACCATTGGTACAAATCACCAGTGAAATAGATAGGCTTGACAATGTTCGAGACCAAAGAAGTGCTTTGATTTCTGATCTTGTTACCAAGGGGCTTGGCACAAACGTTCCGATGAAATACAGCGGAATTAGCTGGTTGGGAGATATACCTGCTCATTGGAAGACTGTAAAATTAAGACAATTATTACATCCTATTTCAGAAAAGAATCATCCTGAGTTACCGCTGCTTTCAGTTGTCAGGGAGCAAGGCGTTATCATTCGCGATGTTGATGATATTGAGGGCAATCATAATTTTATCCCTGATGATTTGAGCAATTATAAAGTCGTCAGAAAGGGACAGTTTGCCATGAATAAGATGAAAGCGTGGCAGGGATCGTATGGGGTGTCACAGTATACGGGGATTGTCAGTCCTGCATATTTTGTGTTTGATGTTTCCTTTGATAACTTAGAATTCTTCCATTATGCAATCCGGAGTAAAGTTTACGTCAACTTTTTTGCTCAAGCCTCGGATGGAATTCGTGTTGGGCAATGGGATCTTTCGATTCCTAAAATGAAAGAAATCCCTTTTATTGTTCCTCCAAAAGAAGAACAAGACGCAATAGTGAAATTTATCCCGAAGATTTCAGAGAAGTATGATACAGAAATCAGTGAACTCCAGACCAGAATAGACCTTTTACTTGAGCAAAAAAACAAGATGGTTTCTGAAATAATGACAGGCAGATTTCAAGTGCCTATTCTACAGGAGGATTGATTATGGCTTTTACCAACACCAAGGAAAGCGGCCTGGAATCCTTAATCGTGAAATGGCTTGTTGAGCAGAACGGGTACGAAGAAGGAACCAACGCCGACTACAACAAAGAATATGCGGTCGATGAGACACGCCTGTTCCGGTTCCTGGAAGACACTCAGCCGAAGGAAATGGATAAGCTGGGCGTGTTCAAGTCAGATGTGAAGAAGCGTCAGTTTCTGAACAGACTGTCCGGCGAGATTGCCAAGCGCGGAATCATTGATGTTCTGCGTAATGGTGTAAAGGTCTATCCGGCTAATCTCATCATGTTCTATCTGACTCCAACGGAGAATAACGAGCAGGCCAGAATCATGTATGAGAAGAATATCTTTAGT
>CACYBJ010000167.1 GCA_902772565.1 uncultured Lachnospiraceae bacterium
AAATTCGAGAGTCTGATCCTTGGCACGACCTGTGTACTTGGAAGGATCCATTGTCTTGGAAAGATCTTCAAGAGAAAGGCCGAAGGATTCTTCTTCAGCGATAAGTTCAAGAAGATTGTTGTCACCGCCGTTAATCTTAACATTGGCGCCGGCTTTCATTGAAAGCTGTCTGATCTTCTCGTGAAGTTCCTGTCTGTTGCCGCCTGCCTTTACGGCATCCATCATAATATTTTCTGTAGCCATGAAAGGAAGCTCGCTCATGAGTCTCTTATTGATAACCTTGTCATATACAACAAGTCCGTCTACTACATTAAGGTAAAGGTCAAGAATACCGTCAATTGCAAGGAACGCTTCCGGTACGGAAAGTCTCTTGTTGGCAGAATCATCAAGGGTTCTCTCAAACCACTGTGTAGCACTTGTGAAATAACCGTTAAGAAGGTCACACATTACATATCTGGAAAGAGATGCAATTCTTTCGCTTCTCATAGGATTACGCTTGTAAGCCATGGCAGATGAACCGATCTGATTCTTCTCAAAAGGCTCTTCGATTTCTTTGAGGTGCTGAAGAAGTCTGATATCGTTGGAGAACTTTGTAGCACTTGAAGCAATACCTGCAAGTACGTTAAGAACTCTTGTATCAAGCTTTCTTGTATAGGTCTGGCCTGATACAGGAATGCAGCTCTTAAAGCCCATCTTCTCGGCAATCTTCTTATCGATCAGTTTAACCTTCTCCTGATCTCCGTCGAAGAGTTCCATAAAGCTGGCCTGAGTACCTGTGGTACCCTTGCTTCCGAGAAGCATAAGAGAATCCTGAATATATGTAAGATCATCATAATCAAGTTTTAATTCCATGAGCCAGAGAGATGCTCTCTTACCTACTGTGGTTGGCTGAGCCGGCTGGAAATGTGTAAATGCGAGTGTAGGAAGGTCTGCATACTTAACAGCAAACTTTGAAAGCTCGTTCATAACATTCACAAGTTTTTTCTTAACAAGTGAAAGAGCTTCATTCATAACAATCACATCGGTATTGTCACCAACGTAGCAGCTGGTTGCACCGAGATGAATGATACCTGCAGCCTTAGGGCAAAGCTGTCCGTAGGCATATACGTGAGACATTACATCGTGACGAACTTCTTTTTCACGTGCCTTGGCAACATCATAGTTGATATCATCCTTGTGAGCCTTGAGTTCTTCAATCTGCTCCTCGGTAATATTAAGTCCCAGTTCTCTTTCGGATTCGGCAAGTGCTATCCAAAGTCTTCTCCATGTTCTGAACTTCATGTCAGGGGAAAAGATGTACTGCATTTCCTTGCTTGCATAACGCTCTGAAAGCGGGCTTACGTAACGATCTGTACTCATTTATTAATCTCCTCTTCTTATAATGATCCTTTGTTTTCTTCTAATAAATCACTTACACCCGGCAAATCGTCGGCATCTGCCTTGGTATAAATTAATTCCTCGTTTAAGGGCTCGGACTCAGCCGTAGCCGTAGCCGTATTGGTTGTATCACCTGTTGATGCACCGAATACACCGTCGAATGCGGATTTTACCGTATCAGTATACTCTGAAGATGTGTCTTTATTGTTAAAACTGTTTGTATCACCGTGCTCGAAATTATTTACTCTGTTATCATCGTATATATTATCAACAGTGTTTAATAATTCACGTCTGCTTCTTAATACGTTTCCCAGAATCTTAAAGATAACATAGACAAGTATCAAAACAAAACCGGTAATGATATATAATCTTGCGGCCTTTGTTATTGCCTGGAAAACACAATCGGCCAATGCCTTTCCGATTGCAAAACCTACACCTTTTTCAGTCTTTGCTGCTTCAATTAACGCCCCTTTACCGAAGGCTGTAAGAATAAATGCAGAAGCACCTACAAAGATTGTTGCAAGACCTGTGATAAAGAATACTCTGGGCTTGCTGTGAAGGTTGAACAGGAAGATAAGAAAAGCATTAAAGAAAATCATGAAAATAAGAATTGCAATTATTGTATCATGATGTCTGTAAAATGTTTCGAAAGCCTCCAGCTGTTCATCCGTTGCAAAGACATCTGCCAGATCATCGCGGGTAAGTTTGGTATTCTTATCCAGTTTGATCTCATCCATGACCTTCTGCATATTCTTGTAGTCTTTGGATGTCAGATCACGACCGATAACAAGGCTGATTTCCTTTTCATTCTTTTCGATGATTTCCATAATGTCTTCCGACTTTATGGATGCAGACTGCTTTTCACCAAGCATAACCGCGCTGTAGTCCGCCATTACATCGGCAGTGTAATCGGTGAAATCCTTGGTTGATGCAAATACATCATCGATATCCTTTTGTGAAATCTTCTTTTTCTGATCCTTGGATAAACTATCATATACGAATTCGGATACTGTCATATCCTCATCATAATGCTTTTCGGGATTGGTTTCTTTAAGAATCTTTCCCACATTCATCTTTCCGATATCATAGTCCATCTCGGATTTAAGCATGGCTCTTGCGGAATCCGGAATATTGTTTACGGACTGAATGGCAAGAAGCGAATACTCAAAAACCATAAGGAGAAGTACAAGGATAAATGTAATCAAGCCGAATAATATGGCTTTAACCGGCCCTCTCTTTTTCTTTTCCATAAATCGTACCATAAAACAGGCATACTTGCCTTTGATAACTTGCCTGCAAAATCATCAAAGGGTTTGAAAATACTGTTTCAAACTCCACCCAATAAAAACCAAGAGAATTATATTTCCTCCAGCAGTTCTTTCAGTTCGGACAGTTCAAATACATATTTACTGTTACAGAAATGACAAACAGTTTCTACCGGCTCTCCCTCTGCGATAAGTTCTTCTATGTCTTTTCTGCCGATGCTTATAATACCCTTTTTGAAACGTTCTTTGGAACATCCGCAGTGATATCTGACAGGAATGTCATCGGTAAAAATAACATCGAGATCTCCAAGCAATTCCTTGAGCATTCCTTCGGGACCCATGTTCAGATCCAGCATCTCGGTAACTGACATTATCTTGCCGAGTTTATCTTCAAGTGCGGATACCGTGCTTTCCTCGGCAAATGGCATTAACTGAACTATAAAGCCTCCTGCCTGACGAACGGTAAGATCGGTATCAACCAAAACACCAAGGCCAACAGATGAAGGAACCTGCTCTGATGTGGCAAGATAATAGGTTATATCCTCCGCAACTTCTCCGGTAACAAGATTGACTGTTCCGGAATAGGGTTCTTTAAGACCCATGTCTTTAATAACTGTCAGAGTTCCGTTACCGTAGGCGCCGCCTACATCAAAATGACCGTTGGATTTCGGAGGCAGATCCACATTATTGTTGTCAACATAGCCTTTTACGGTGCCTTTCGCATCTGCCGTGATCAAGGCGCCTTTTCCGGGACCGTCTCCGCGGATTCTCATGGTTAAAAGGTCATCTTCGCCCTTAAGCATGGCTCCCATCATAAGTCCGCCGGCCATGAGTCTTCCGAAAGCAGCTGTCATTACGGGGGAAAGATTATGAAGCTTTCTTGCTTCCTCCGTAAGTTCTTTTGAAGTAACGGCAAATGCACGAATCTGACCGTTGGCAGCTGTTGCTCTTATTAAATGATCCAAATTATCCTCCGATATAAGTTTTGCCTTCCTGATACCCTTCCGATGCAATTACATAAAGTCTTTTGGTACCGGCATCGGGTTCCTTTTTGGTATCGTAGTCCACAGCCTTAATAAACTTAAGACCGGCAGAACTTAATAATTCTTTTATTTCTTCCAAAGTATAGGCACGCTGCACATGACATTCATTTATCACATCGTCACCCTCTTCGGTGGCATATGTGATCGTAAGATTGTATTCATTTAGCCGCGTTTTACTGTCATACCTGTTTTCCCAGCGAAGAATTGCATCTTCCGACTCGTCGGTAAACTCCCTGTTGCCGTAATCTTCTTCGAAAAAGCATGATGTTTTCAAGTCAAAGACAAACAGGCCGTCTTTCTCCAGATAGTTGTTGACCAGCTTAAACACTTTAAGCAAATCATTTTCGTCGGTAATGTAATTCAGAGAATCGCATACACAGACAAAAGCATTAACGGTACCGTAAAGCTCAAAGGAACGCATGTCCTGATTTAAAAGCATTATACCGTTAATACCTTCATCAAAGAATTTGTCATAGGCCAGCGCCAGCATGTCTTCGGATTTATCGATACCGATCATATCGTAGCCGGCAGCCTGAAGCCTTTTTGTAATTTCACATGTACCGCAGCCCAGTTCACATACCAGGCCTTCATCTATGCCCTGCTCTTTAAGTAAACTAACGATGTACTCCGACCAGTCGTCGTAGGGTATATCATCCATAAATTCATCATAAAAAGCGGCAAATCCGGTATAATTCTCGTCCAAATTACTCACACTCAACTATCTTATCGAAACCGCTTATAAGAGCCGGATAAAGGCTCTTAAATACCTGATAACGCTTTTCATAGGCAGCTACGGTTTCCTCATCCTGGTCGATTGTATCAACAACGCTGATAAGAGCATCTGTGGCAGATTTAACATCCGGATAAACACCGCAGCCTACTGCAGCAAGAATTGCAGCGCCATAGCCCGGACCTTCTTCACAGTTGATCTTATCTACTTTAACATTCATTACATTGGCAAGAATCCTGCACCAAAGAGGGCTCTTGGCTCCTCCGCCGATGGCACGGATTCTGTCAATCTTAACTCCGAGATTTCTTGCAATTTCAATGGAATCACGAAGACCGAAGGCAACACCTTCCATAACAGCCTGGGTCATGTCTTCTCTTGTTGTATCAAGAGAAAGACCTATAAAAGCGCCTCTGGCATTTGGGTTGTTATGAGGTGTTCTCTCGCCCATAAGATAAGGCAGATAGAACACGCTGTTCTTTCCGAGTTCCTTGATATTCTTCTGCTCTGCTGCATAATCCTTTGTTCCGATTATGTCATCCATCCACCACTTGTTGGAAGATGCTGCAGAAAGCATGCAACCCAGGAAATGATACTTTCCGTTGGCATGGGCAAATGTATGCATGGTATTGTTTGGATCTACGGCATAATCGTCTGTGGAAATAAGAACTGTACCGGAAGTACCAAGGGATACGGAGCAAAGTCCGTTTTCAATGGTACCTGTACCTACTGCACCGGCAGCGTTGTCTCCTGCACCTGCAATGATCTTAACATCATTTGAAAGACCAAGTTCTGCAGCAACTTCAGGTTTAATGTTACCAACCACATCATAGCTTTCAAAGATTTTAGCAAGCTGTGATACTTTTACGCCGCAGATATCGCACATTTCCTGTGACCAGGTCTTGTTCTTAACATCAAAAAGAAGCATTCCGCTGGCATCGGATACATCGGTACAATGTACGCCTGAAAGCATATAGGCAACATAGTCCTTCGGAAGCATTATCTTTTCGATTTTGTTAAATAACTCAGGCTCGTTTTCCTTCATCCAAAGAAGCTTTGGTGCGGTAAAGCCTGTAAAAGCCATGTTACCTGTATACTGAGATACCTTATCTCTTCCGATGGTTTTGTTTAAGTATTCGCACTCTTTGGCAGTTCTTCCGTCATTCCAGAGAATTGCAGGACGAAGAACGTTATCATTTTCGTCAAGTACAACAAGACCGTGCATCTGTCCGCCGAAGCTGATACCTTTTACTGCTGAAGCATCGATTCCTGCCACAAGTTCCTTGATTCCTGTTACTGTACCTTCCCACCAGTCGGAAGGGTTCTGCTCGCTCCATCCGGTCTTGGGGAAGAATAAAGGATATTCCTTGGATACGGAATTTACAATTGTTCCGGATTCATCCATAAGAATAAGTTTTACGGATGAGGTTCCTAAATCAACACCGATAAAATACATGTTTCACTCCTTAAAGTTTTTTCAAAAGTTTTTCATACTGATTTATACCATCATCGTAACAGCTTCCTGCTCGACGTTAATGGTTGCATTTTTAAATTCGCCGCCGAATTCACCGTCAACACACCACGGTACCGGCTGATTGCAGATTATCCTTACATCCTTTACTTTGGCATGTACGATATAATCGTTGTATTTTTCCGTTTTACCCTGAGCAACGTCAAGGATAACGGAAGGAAGGGCTGTCAGAGGCGCATCCTTTATGAGAAGCATCTCAAAGTAGCCGTCGTTAAACTTAACATCCTTACCCATTATGCCTTTAAAACCGCCAACCTGGGTGGTGGAGCAGATGGCACCGAAAATGAAACGTCCTTCAATGGTCTGTCCGTCATATTCGATTTTCATCTCATACTTATTTACTCTGGTAAGTTCTCCTGCGCCGTTGATAATATAGGCAAAATGACCGAGAATATTTTTTAAATCCTGGGATGTGGCATAGGAAGTTTCCGTAAACACACCAAAGCATGCCGTATATACAAAATGCTTTCCGTTTAGGGATGCCACATCTATCTTAAACTTGGTTCCGAATCTTGCTAGGCTGGACGCGGTAACCATGTTACTGGAAATATTCAGGCTCTTTCCGAAGTCATTGGTACTTCCTGTGGGGATGTAAGAAATCGGTACTCTTTTCTCCTCTTCCCTTTGCATCATTCCGTTTACCACTTCATGAAGCGTACCGTCACCGCCGGAACAGATAACAAGGTCAACACTATCTTTCATGCCTGCAACCCTGCTGACAGCATCTCCCCTGGCATGTGTCGGGAAAATAACAAGTTCCGTATTGTCATCTACAATGTTATTAACTATGTCATAAAGATAGTCTTTGATTTTCTTCTTTCCCGCGAAAGGATTATAAATAAGCAGAACATGCTTCATCTTAACCAAGCCCCCTAATCAAACAAGTTCTTACTTACTGATACGTAAGCACATACATTATAAGTATATAACTTTTTCAAGAGAAAATGAATAGATTATCTTCTCTTTTACACTTTTTTTCAGTGTTTCAGATAAGGCAGATGCATAACAATCCATCTGGGTTTTGTATAATCCCACAAGTCTTTCCTCCGGGTTATCGTAACCTTTCATTCCGTCGGTCTTATAATCCAAAAGAACGATTTCATCATTTTCTATGAAAAAGGCATCTATCACACCCTGAAGAAGTACTCTTTCATCGCTGTGACTTAAAGGATCCACGGCAGATGCCGGAAGTCCGTAAACAAATGGCTGTTCTATGAAAAGATTGCCCTCTGCTGCGGCTTTACGCATTCTATTTGCCATATCGGTATTAAGAAAGGCTGCAATGTTACGAGGTTTAATCACAGACAGGGCTTCACTGTCGATCCGGCCGGCATCTGCCGCTTTTTTAATAAAAGCAGACACATCCTCTTCCGAAGAGATGTCGGTTTTAATAATGAGTTCCATTATTCTGTGATACAGGGTACCTCGTTTTGCTCCGAAACCGGCTTTTATCATTGAACGGTCTTCAGAATCATCCGGTTCTTCATGATAAAAACCGGGTCTGTTTGAAACAGCTTCAGCCTCATATTCATCCATGGCAGCATGTTTAAGCTGGGACAC
>CACYBJ010000168.1 GCA_902772565.1 uncultured Lachnospiraceae bacterium
GGATATGCCGGTGGATCTTATAAAGATAGACATGATGTTCCTTCGCAATTCCATGGAGAATCCGAGGGCATGGACCATAGTTGAAAACATTCTCAGGCTTTCCGAAGAACTGAAGATTATTTCTCTTACGGAAGGTGTGGAAACCGAAAACCAGTTTATTAAACTATCGGAAAAGGGCTGCAGGCTGTTCCAGGGCTACTACCTGGCCAAGCCGATGCCTGTGAGTGAGTTTTCAGAAAAGTATCTTGAAGATGCTTCGTAGTATGGTAATGTTTTGATACTATTTACAATCAGTGTTTTACGTAAAAAGACTGTGGCGCTGCCACAGTCTTTTTTAATAAAAGGATAAAATTATGAATACTATACCGGTGCTGTTACACAGGTATTTTGCCGTTAAGCTTGTCAATGATGATTGGAAGTTCAGAATCGATTATGTCATTCTCAAGCTGGCAGGTTCCGGCATTTCTGTGACCGCCGCCACCGTAGGAGAGGCAAAGCTCGCCGATATCGAAATTCGAATTTCTGTTGACGATGGATTTACCGATCATAACCGCTGTATTCTGCTTCTTAAAGCCCCATGCCACATGTACCGAAAGTTCGATTTCCGGCCACATTGCATAAACCATAAAGCGGTTTCCGGTATAGATTACATCGAGATCCCTGAGATCGATTACCGCAACCTTGTCATATATTTTTGTTACTTCTTTGAGCTGGGCTTTGAAAAGGTCCTGCTGCTCGAAGTACATGTCTACTCGTTCTTTTACATCCGGAAGTTTGAGAACATCTTCAATGCCGTGATCTACACAGTAATCAATGAGTTCCATCATAAGAGCATAGTTGGAAATTCTGAAATCGTGGAAACGGCCGAGACCTGTTCTGGCATCCATAAGGAAGTTCATGAGAACCCAGCCTGTAGGATTAAGGATTTCTTCCTTGGTAAAGTCGGCGGAATCGCCTTTGTCAACCGCCCACATGATTTCGTCGGATACTCTGACGAAGGTGTCCTTACCGCCGTAGTAGTCGTAAACAACACGTGCGGCAGATTTGGCATTGCCGTCAATAACATATTTGTCTTTGTAGGCATCTACGTTATTGCGGATGAGCTCACTTTCGTGGTGGTCAAATGCAAGACCGACTCTTTTGTCAAATGGGAGATTGGTAGTGATGTCATTCTCGGACAGCTCGATTTTTCCGTCCTGAACATCTTTAGGATGTACGAACTTGATTTCATCAATGATATTAAGCTCTTTAAGGAGCATAGCACATACAAGTCCGTCGAAATCGCTTCGTGTAACTAATCTTTTCATGGTAAACCCTCCGTATCGGGACCGGCATTGATTATCCCCATAACTTTAAACCGGCAGTACCCCGAATCGATTGTGCCTGTTGACACAACTCTATGTAAAAAGTATCGCATATTTTTATGGAAAAATAAAGCGTAATTTATGTGCCAAAACCTTAAGTGTCGTATAATAGACATTAATTTGCCAATATGTTATAATCTATGAGGTTTTACAGTGCTTTACAGCAGTATTTTTTTAGTAAACAGGACGGAATCAGCCGAGCAAAATGAAGAATACCTACCGGATTGCCGAAAAAAACATAGAAATCGATTCCATGTATGAGGACGTACACAGAATGTGCGAAGCCTACCTTACATGTAACGCACCGGAAATCTTCGTGAAAACCGGCTGTGACGAAATAGAATTCGAGCGCAAAAAAAGTATAAGAAACGACGAGTTAAACGGTATTTCGGCGGTTGATCACAGGGATTCCTATCTTGAAACTCTGGCTGTTTACCGGCAGATAGCCGAAAGGATGCCTGATTACAATACCCTGCTTTTTCACGGATCCTGTGTAAGCGTAGACGGTGAGGCGTATCTTTTCGCCGCCGAAAGCGGAACAGGAAAGTCCACTCATACAAGGCTTTGGAGGCAGTATCTCGGAGACAGGGCAGTCATGGTCAACGACGATAAGCCCCTCATAAGAATAGAAAAAGGGTCCGCCATAGTTTACGGAACACCCTGGAACGGCAAACATAGACTGGGAAATAACATTTCCGTTCCGCTTAGGGCCATCTGCCTTTTGGAAAGAGGAGCCGAAAACAGCATAGAAAAAATCAGCAAAAAAGAGGCTCTGCCCTTTATTATCAAGCAGACATACCGCCCCGCGTCCACATCTGCCCTGGCCAAAACCCTTGGGCTGATTGACAATCTTAATCCGGACTTTTACAGGCTCAAATGCAACATGGACATATCCGCGGCGGAGCTTTCCTACGGGGTTATGAGCACCAAGGAGATAGAAGTTTGAAAGTAAAACTTTCAAACCCTTTGATGACGCAGCAGGCGCGTCATCAGACGGGCACCACGCCTGCGGCATGGTACAAAAAATGAAACTTAAAGACGAATTTATTACACATAATACCGAAAGCGAGTCCCTTCTGGTTCCTGCGGGAGGTGCGGCTTTTTCGGGAATCGTAAGAGGAAACTCAACCTTCGGAGCAATTCTGGAACTTCTTAAAACGGAAACCACCGAAGAAGGCATAGTAAGCGCTATGTGTGAACAGTTTGATGCATCCGAGGAAACTATAAAGAAGGATGTTAAGTCCGTTCTTGAAAAACTTCGTTCCATCGGAGCAATTTCCGAATAGTATTTTTACCTGTACAGGTCAGAGAAAGTTAGAAAATGAAGGATAAGGCAACCAGGTGGCTCTGGCAGGTTCCGGGCCGTAAAAAACTTTATATTCTGCTCCTGACTTTAATTCAGGCTATTAACGGTGCCACCGGCGTGGTATATGCCATGCTGCTTCGCGGCGTGGTTGATTCTGCCGTAAACGGCAGTTCTCATGGGTTTAGAAAGTACATTACCCTGCTTATCATTCTGACAGTATGTCAGATTCTTTTGCGTGCGGTTATCCGCGGTCTTACGGAGTTTTCAAAATCTTCCCTTGAAAACGTATTTAAATCCCGTTTGATGAATACCCTTCTTAAAAAGGACTATATGCGCGTATCTGCCGTTCATTCCGGTGACTGGCTGAACCGCCTTACCAACGACACAAAGGTTGTGGCAGACAACTATACGGACATCATTCCGGGACTGGCAGAGATGGTAGTAAAGCTTGTATCTGCCCTGGTTATGATCATTATACTTGAGCCGAAGTTCGCCTATCTGTTTATCCCCGGCGGCCTTCTTCTCATGTGCTTCACATGGTTTTTCAGACGCATTTTAAAGAGAATGCACAAGGAAGTTCAGGAAGCCGACGGAAAGCTTCGCATCTTCCTTCAGGAGCGCATCGGCAACATGATGGTCATCCGCTCCTTTGCAGCAGAAAAACGCACTCTGGCAGATGCCGACGAAAAGATGAGTTATCACAAAAACCGCAGGATGCGCAGGAATCTGTTTTCCAACATGAGCAATATCGGCTTCGGCGTTGCGATTAACGGTATGTATCTGCTGGGCGTAGGCTGGTGCGGATACGGAATCCTTAAGGGTGTGGTAACCTTCGGTACCTTAACTGCGGTAATGCAACTCATTTCCCAGATACAGATGCCCTTTGCCAGCCTTACAGGATATCTGCCGCGTTACTATTCCATGATAGCCAGCGCCGAGCGTTTGATCGAAGCCGAATACTTTGAAGAGGACGGCGAAGAGGCAAAGACCGCTTCGGAACTTGAGCCGTTTTACAAGAACCTTTCGGCTCTTGAACTTAAGAATATTAAGTTCGCCTATTATCCTCCGGCGGAGAATGCCGAAAGTATTACAAAGGAAGATATGCCGGTGGTGCTTAATGACTTTTCCGTGCGTCTCGGAAAGGGAGAGTACGTTGCGTTTACAGGTCACTCCGGCTGCGGAAAGTCCACCGTAATAAAGCTTCTTATGTGCGTACTTAAGCCTGACGGCGGAGAAAGAAGTTATGTGATGAAAGACGGAGAGAGGGGGAGTCTGACATCTGCCTACAGACGTCTTTTTGCCTATGTGCCCCAGGGCAATGCCCTGATGAACGGCACCATTCGCGAAGTTGTAAGCTTTGCGGATCCGGACGGCTCCGGCGACGACGCACGGCTTAACGAGGCACTTAAAGTTGCCTGTGCTCACGAGTTTGTATCCGAACTTGAACAGGGGCTCGACACTTTGCTTGGAGAACGGGGCACCGGTCTTTCA
>CACYBJ010000169.1 GCA_902772565.1 uncultured Lachnospiraceae bacterium
ATGGTAGCATTAAAGTAGGCCAGGCGGATAAGGGCTGCCAACACGTAAAACAATGCGATAACAAGAAGAATAATGAGCATTCCGTAGGAACCGTCATAGTTCTTTCTCTTAACAAGTTCTGTGAAGATACCGCTTAAACGAAGCTGTGCAAGACCGATGGAAACCGGAAGCACGCCGAAGCAGATAAGATCTGCCAGAGAATCTATCTGGATACCGAAGTTCTTTTCGATTTCCGTTCTGTTCTTTTTGGTTCTGGCAACCTTGCCGTCAAAGGTATCAAGAATACCCGAAAGCATCAGAAAGAATATTCCTATTTCCGGATGTCCGACACCGGTTACGGCAATGATAATACCTGTCACGCCCGAAATAAGGGACAAGTATGTAAGGATTACCGTATAATCATATACACCTATCAACTCTTTTTCCTCCCTGCAAAATACCCAAATAATGTTACTATTCCGCTGACTGTTACGCAGAAGTAAAATGTAATGGCACGGCTTATCATCTCTACTGTATAAACCATGTTTTCACTCATAATATAACCGAAGCCATCAATCATTAAATAATCCGAAATACCCATGGCTCCGGGGATGGGTACCAGGTTATATCCGATGTTTACCATACACTGCTTTGCAAATACGGTAATCATCCGGCCTTTCTCGCCTCCGAGAGATGCATATACAAGCATGGGCACCATAATTTGGGAGCCTCTTTGCAAAACGTTCCAGATAAAAGTGCTTACAAGAAGGCTTCTGTGGCCTGTAATCAGTTCGGCGCACATTCTGTAATCGCCGCTGATCTTGTTTATCTTATTAAGCTTACGTTCTTTTTCTTTGATTATTTTCTTATTATATAAAAAAGTTATAAGTCCTGACAGAGGTTTAAATAAAATCCTCTCATTTTTTATCATAATATAGAAAATGATTGCCAGAATCGTAAGAGCTGCAAATCCAAGTCCTACAATAACCTTCGAGAAAGTGTTGAAATCAAGGAACACCCTGGGGCTTATTATGATCGACACCACACCGATAAAGATAATGGACACGGTATACATCATCATGTTAAGTATCAGGGTGGCGGTTATGATTCCGGCAGGTATTCCGTCCCTGTGCATATACAGGGCGCTGGCAGGCTGGCCTCCCGTGGCGGAAGGAGTAATTGCCGAATAGTAGAAATCGGCATTCGAATAAAGAAGACCCCTTTTAAGACTCCTCTTATATCCGGCCTTTTTCAGAATGTTGCAAACCGCGAAGGCCTCAAAGACTATGTACATGGCAGATGCCAAAACAGCCAGACCCAGAAACAGTTTGTCAGACGACGCTACGGAATCAACCAGATCACATATGGAAATATTCTTACTGAAATCCAATACCACCTTAATGGTAAGTATTGCCAGCAAGAAAGTGATTATCGCCCAAACTAGATTTTTAGATGGTTTCTTTTTCATATTACAAATACAAAGGTTTTTTACACTCTCCTTATTATCCCCTCGGTATTGTACCACTATATTCCAAATTTGAAGATTAAAATTTCATTAAGATTACAGCCACTTCTTCTTTTTAAAGAACCAAAGGCTCACAACAACTATAAGCACACTGGCTATAATAACTATGGGGTAGCCAAGCTTTGAAGCAAGCTCAGGCATATAAATAAAGTTCATGCCATACCAGCCCACAATAAGGGTAAGAGGCATAAAAATGGTGGTAACTACCGTAAGAACAGTCATGATCCTGTTCTGCTTGATATCAAGATGTGCCTTGTAAAGATCGCGAAGCTGCATGGTGAAATCGCGAAGAGCGGCTGATGTATCATGAAGTCTTGATAAACGGTTGAAAGAAAGCCTGAAGTATCGGATGTTCTCCTGTTTAAAGAAATTATTTTCGTTTTCTTCGAACTCCTGTACCAGATCCATCATCTGCTCGTAATGGATCCTGAGATCCCGGATATCACCGCGGATTTCGTTTAGTCTTCCGGAAGGAAAATCTTCGGCTTCATCCTCGGCCAGTATAGCCTGTTCCATACCGTCAAGTTCACACTCGTATTTTTCCAAAAGGCGCTGATCTTCTTTTATGATCTGTTCCAGAAAATCATAAATGAAACGCTCAAGGCTTGGCATCTTCCACTTTTTAGTCTGGATTATGCCTCGGAGCAGTTCTTCCACCGTACCGTTGTCATCAATAAAAACAATTCCCTTTTCATCAAGGGCAAATGCGAATTCGCCGTAATCTGCCGAAAGATTGTTCCTGTTGGGAATGGAGAAGGTACCGGTGAGGGAGTCGTAGTTGACATCTGCCTTGGTTCCGTAAATCTCCGTGGAATCAGTGTCCATGTCTATACCCATATCAAAGCTGTCAGCATGCTCTTTCCACTCTTCATTGGTAAGAACGGCCACATACTGCTTGTCAGTCTTTTTTATGTCATCCCGGCTTACTCTTTTTAAAGTATCATCTATTAAATAAAACATATTCGTACCATGTTGCAGACGTGATGCCAATCTGATGACCCGCCTGCTGCGTCATCAAAGGATTTGAATGTATTACACAAAATCAAATTATATTATACCATAAAACAGTAAAAAAATCGAGTAGGATGACTCCTACTCGATTCGAAGGAAGGACTGTATAATCATTTAATGGATTCTACATTGTAACCAAGTTCCGTTATTATTTTCGTTATTTCCTCATTATCCACCGCTCTCTCGCTTTTAACTACCGCAAGATTCCTGCTGCCGTAAACCCTGGCACTTAATCCGTCAACTAAGTTAAGTGCATTCTGAACACGGGCATAGCAATGCTCGCAATGCATTCCGCCTATTTTCACATTTTTGACAGATGTTACCCGGGACAGTTTTTTTTTTTTTTTACGTTTAGCTCCGCCGGAGCCGCCACAGCATCCGCCCGCACCCTTAAAATGTGGGATGGATTTAATGACTGCCACGACAACAAGCACAACAAGTATTACTATAATTATTATATTCGAGAGATTGCTTCCCATGTTTTCTCCTAAGAAATAAACTATGGATTATTATAAATTTTTCCTTGGACATTTACCTGCCATAGGGCAGCCTATACATCTTGTACCTTTTTTCTTTTCTTTGTAGATATAGAGGCCGGCTGCGGAAAGAAGCAGCACGAGTACCGCAATAATAATCACGTTGGATAATATGGTTCCCATGGTTGCTCCTTTCTTCGCCTACACCTTATGACATATGGTTTAGTTTGGATATTAGCTAAGTTTATACTCTGCTTCCATCTTTCTGTTATTAACTTTGATGACTGCAAAGATTATAATTGCAAAACAAAGCACTGCAATAAGTCCCGGTACAAATCCCTTTCCTAATGAACCTGTAGTGATTACGGTTCCGATCTGGTATACAAGGAATCCCACCGTAAATCCTGTGCTAAGCTGTAATGCAATTGCACCCCAAAGCCATTTTGCGGATTTCATTTCGGAGTTCATGGCGCCGAGAGCCGCAAAGCAAGGCGGTGTATAAAGATTGAACATAAGGTAAGCAAGAGCTGCTACCTTTGTGATACCCATTGCTGCAGCTACTGCATTTCCTTCACCGATAAGCTCAAGCTCATCAGGATCGATAAGGTTTGTAATAGCATAAACAGTAGCGATTGTACCTACTACGTTCTCCTTTGCGATAAAGCCTGTGATAGCTGCTGCCGCAAGCTGCCATGAAGCGATACCGACTACAGGAACGAGAATGTATGAGAAAGGTCCTGCAATTCCTGCAAGGATTGAACTCTTTTCCATTCCCTCTTCAATAGCATGGAACTTAAAGTCGAAGGATGACATAATCTGTACAACAGTGTTACATACAAGAATAATAGTTCCTGCTTTGATAATATATGCTTTACCACGCTCAAGCATGCTCTTAACAGCAAACCAGAGTGACGGTAATTTGTATTCAGGCATTTCGATGATGAAGAAACTCTTTCTGTATCTCATACCTGTAATAGCCTTAATAAGAAGTGCGCCAAGAAGGATAAGTACAATACCAAGCATGTAGCATACAAAGCTTATCCACTTTGACTTCGGGAAGAATGCGCCTGCAAAAAGAGCGATTACGGGAAGTTTGGCACCGCAAGGCATAAATGTTGCAAGCATTGCAGTACTTCTGCGTTCTCTTTCATTCTTAATTGTTCTGCAGGCCATGATTGCAGGAATACCGCAACCTGTACCGATAATCATAGGAATTACGGACTTACCGGAAAGACCTACTTTCTTAAAGATCGGGTCAAGTACAACTGTGGCTCTTGACATGTAACCGCAGTCTTCAAGTAATGCAATAAGGAAGTACATTACCATAACGAGAGGAAGGAATCCTACTACCGCACCGACGCCGCCGATAACGCCGTCAATAAGGAGTGCATAAAGGAGAGGGTTGGCATCTCCCAGCTTGTTTCCTGCCCATTCCTGGAACTTCTCGATCCATCCAACAAGAATATCTGCAAGCCATGTACCTACTGTAGTCTGTGAAATATAGAATACAAGGAACATGATTCCGGCAAATATAACCAGTCCGAGTACCGGATTGGTTACGATCTTATCAATGGAATCACCTATGGTCTTATCTTTTGTAAGAACCTTACGGTCTTCTACTTTCTTAACTGCGTCATTTACAAAATCAAAACGCTTACGGTCTGCTTCGATGACTGCTTCTTTGCTGTGAACATTTACTTCACCCTGATGATACGGAGCCTTCTGGCTTCCGCCTTCAAGGGATGCCGCAACATTGATTACTTCAGAAAGACCGACATCGGAAGTGGATACTGTTTTAATAACCGGACATCCTAAAAGTTCCGAAAGCTTGTCTGCGTCAACCTTGTTGCCCTTTTTGTCGTTAACATCACTCTTGTTAAGAGCTACAACAACAGGAATTCCAAGTTCCAGAAGCTGTGTAGTAAAGAAAAGGCTTCTGCTAAGGTTTGTGGCATCAACAATGTTGATAATTGCATCGGGATGCTCATTCTTTACATATGAACTTGTAATGCTTTCCTCCGAAGTAAAAGGTGACATTGAATAAGCACCCGGAAGGTCTACAGCAATCAGCTCTTTACCGCTGTTGTTGTACTTACCTTTAATGGGGTGTTCCTTTCTGTCTACGGTTACTCCGGCCCAGTTACCGATTTTTTCATTTCTTCCCGTCAGCGCGTTATACATCGTGGTTTTACCGCTGTTGGGATTGCCCGCAAGTGCGATTCTCATATTACTCCTCCAAACTATACAATTAATATTAATAAGGCATATGCCATACTAAACATGTATTGCGGATGCAAGCTCCGGATCGATGTTGTACCTTGCATCCTTTATTGAAACCACGAGGTTTCTTTTTTTATCAACAACAGTGATCATTTCACCGCTGTAGCATCCCAGAGAAAACAGAAAGCTTTCCATTTCCTCATCTCCTTCTGTGTCAACATTTGTGATTCGGTATTCCTTACCGAGTTCTGCTTCATTTAAATTCACGATCATACCATATCCTTTCGGTTTGTCATAAAGTGTTTATCCTAACCATAGATTAGCCTTCGCTAACCGTTGTTATTATAGTTAGCGTAAACTAACTTGTCAATAGCAAATTATTTGAATTTATATATTTTTTGTG
Source organism: uncultured Lachnospiraceae bacterium (assembly GCA_902772565.1). Lineage (GTDB taxonomy): Bacteria > Bacillota > Clostridia > Lachnospirales > Lachnospiraceae > UBA3775. The sequence continues at coordinate 5,615 of CACYBJ010000169.1, forward strand.
GTATTCTTTTTTACAGATTATTTATGCTTGGAGGTACAGTTATGGCACTTCAGGAATCCGGCGAAATGTACATAGAAGCAATACACGTACTTTCCCTTTCTTCAAACACAGTCAGAGCAATTGACGTAGGTGAATATCTTGGGTATTCAAAGCCCTCTGTCAGTCGTGCTCTCGGAGTTCTTAAAGACGAAGGTCTGGTAAAAAAGGATGACAATGGTTATCTTAAACTAACCGAGGCCGGCCTCATAATCGCAAAACGAATCTACGAACGTCACACTGTATTAACCAAACTTCTCATTGATATAGGTGTAGACGAAAAAATCGCCACTGAAGACGCATGTCGTGTAGAACATTACATCAGTGACGAAACTTTCAATGCCATTAAGGCTCATGTTGCAAAGAACAATAAATAGTTTTAATTCCCCTTTTCTTTGGATGCGGCATCTGAATGCTCCTGCACGTAGAAAGCCACGAAACTTGACAGAAGCATCAGCCCTCCTGCTATCCAATAAATAATTACATAAGGATTGTCCGATCCGTAAATATCGAATACTCCGGCTACTATGTTTCCGAGAGTAAATGTTTCAATACTTAAATTATAGAATATTCCGGAAGGTCCCGACGGGTAGGGTCTTCCGGATTTTTTAAGCAACAGGAAGCCCAAAACTCCGCCCACAAAAGGAAATACCGGAATGCTTAACATGTATATCGAGTAAACGCCGTGGGAAAAGTATTCATAGACCAGAGCGAATAACAGGCATACTATGCTTGCGATTAAATATCTGATAATTGTTTTATTATAGTTTTCCATAACACATACCTAATTTATGTAAACAATATCGCTTACTTTTCTTTCACTGATCTTATCGCCGTTGGTTGTAGGATTATTGATTACCTCACCGTTGTAGTACATTGTTGAGGAACCGCCGCCGTCAAGGTTATAGGCAACGGAACATCCAAGACCTTTCATAAAGTCCGCAAGCTGCCTTAAAGTAAGACCTTCACTTTCATCGGTACGTCCGTCAGATACAACAAATACATAGTGAGTATCGCTGATCCATCCTATGGCAGTTCTGGGATTGCTTTCCATGTGCTGATCCACTTCTTCGTCCTCATCGGCCACCACTCTGTGATTGGTAACAAGTGCCGGTCCGAAACAGAACACCTGCACTGCCCCATTGTCAAGAAGCTCCTGAGCGGTAATGTTTCCTTCCATTATTACTTCCATGCTGCCGTCCGCATAGATTACCAGATCCTCCTGATCCTTGCTCGCGATTCTATCGGAATAAAGTACACCGTTTCTTATTACATAGCCTGACCTGGCACTGTAAAAATCACCGTTGATTGCAAGGATGGCATTGTTATCCTCTGCTATTTTTGATGTTTTCTTGGTAACATTTCTACCGTAAATATCGTCGGCAAATGCCGTCTTTAATCCTTCCGGGGAAGCCAGATAAATATCTGCCACATATACTGTTGTATCATTTATCCGGTATTCGGTGATTTCTATACTGTTCTCTCCGTCGCTAAAGCTGTCATCGTCCACATCGGCGTCTTCGGTATCCAGTGTCACATCATCAGAACTCACGGTTTCGGCACTTTTATCCACCGTGCTGTAGGTTCGCTTAATAACAAAAGCGTCCAGCATTACATAAACGGTAAATGCCAAAAGTACTACCATATAAATAACCGATAATACTTTCACTTCTTTATTCATGACAGCCTCCTTTCCTTTTCTCTCTTTATTCTATAACAGTGATTGCTTTGCATCAATGTTTATGTTTACAGTATAGTGCCTTTAGTTAAAAAAGAGTTAAAAAAGACAGGGAACAAAAACAAGTTCCCTGTCTAAACATAAACCGTGTAATTCTATAAAAGTTTTACTATCTCGTCTCTTACACCGTCAATGTGCTCATCGATGATACCGAAATCCTTTTCCTTGTAATTCCAGGCTGCACGGCCAATCTTATACTTATTGAAAGAGGCGGAAATGATTTTGTACCAGCCGAGAGCATCCTCAGCGCTTGCAAGATCGATTACGCCGTACTCACCGCAGTAAAGAGGTACGTTTCTTTCTTCAGCAACCGCAACGGCTTCTGCAAAGTGTTTTTCAAAATATTCGATTCCGAAATTATCATCCGGGTTAAAACCGTCAAATCCGGAAGGCAGCTGGTCAAAATATTTCTTGGACCATTTATCCATCTCTTTATAACTTGATTTAAAGGAAAGACGGAAGGACCGGTCCATGGTAGGAACCCAGTACGCGCCCTGATGAGTAAAGATAATGGGCTCATAGCAGTGGAAAGTATAAATCACCTTATCGTCCACAGGAGGTACAAGATCCGGAAGTGCTTCAATACTGTTATTGTAGTAGCCGCCGATAATGATCCTTACATCGGGAGCGATTTTTCTGATACGTCCGATACACTTAACAATAATACTGTTCCATGTATCGCTGTATTCTTTGTCCGTTACTTCGTTAAGGAGTTCAAATACCATGTGCTCGTAGTTCTTACCATAACGGCCTGCTATCTTTTCCCAAAGCAGGTAGAATCGTTCCTGATACTTTTCGTTATCAAAGAATCCTGCTTCATTCTCGCCGAAGTCAAAGCTGTACCCGAAGGTCTTG
>CACYBJ010000170.1 GCA_902772565.1 uncultured Lachnospiraceae bacterium
CGAAGGGGGATATGCCCTGGTATACAGACTCTGTGTCAATCATTATCACAGATACATGTGGTTTGATTCGGGCAAAAAATATCTTGATCGCAGAATCGAAGGTGTATACCACACCGTAAGACCTGTGGCACTTGCCGAATTACCTGTTTACGTAGAAAATACAAGAGAGTATTCTGTAATTGATACTAAGAATTTCGGCAGATGCGTGCAGATGGAAGTTGGCGCCATGCTGGTGGGAAGAATAGTAAACAACAATCCTTTCCCGGCTATGGTAAAGCGTGGACGTGAAAAGGGCCACTTCGAATACGGCGGCTCAACTGTCATTGTTCTTGTTCCAAAGGGCAAGGCAGGCCTCAGAAAAGATATTAAAGAAGCATTAGACACAGGTAAGGAAATACCTGTGGTTATGGGAGAGGTTATAGGAACTAAGAAATACGCAAAAAAGAAAAAGTAAAGGTAGGTAGTATAAAAACTGCGGCAAATGTCGCAGTTTTTTGCATATGAAAAACCCGGCGGTTTGAAAGTATATAAGTTTTTGTTATAATTAGATTAATTTATATAAATAATGGGGAATTGAAGAATGTTAAATCTGGGTTTTAAATCTATCGGAAGAAGCATGAAGATGCCGCTTGCCCGCGCATTGTCAGTGCTTCTTTTATTGATTGTTCTCACGGGAACGATAGCCCTTGCCGTGGAGCCGGAGTATGAATCCTTCGATCAGCTTAACGGTAAAACCATATCCATGCTGACAGGCGCTCCTTTCGAGAAACTGATTGAAAGCAAAGTGGACGAAGTAAAAGAGTTCACTTACTTCAATGCCATGCCTGACATGATGCTTGCTCTTAAATCGGGCAAGACAGATGCCTGCCTCATGAACAATGCCATTGCGGAACTCACGGTTAACCGTGACGAAGCTCTTGCATTATTCCCTGAGAATCTTGGCGAATCCGCCTTCGGTATTGCATTTGCCAAGGGAAGCACGGAGAAGGCCAAGTGGGACGCGGCATATGCCAAGATTTCCGAGAAAACAAAAAACGAGCTCTGGAAAAAGTGGACAGGTGCGGACGAATCCAAAAAGAAGCTGATCAAGCAGGACTGGGAAGGTAAAAACGGAACGGTTTACGTAGCATGCTGCGATACCTTAGAGCCCATGAGCTATGCGGGAGAAGGCGGAGAAATCGTCGGCTTTGATGTGGAAATAGTTCTTCTTATGGCAAAGCAGCTGGATGTTAAGGTCAATTTTATCGGCTCCGAATTTGCATCGGTTATGCCTGCCGTTGAATCAGGCAAGGCCCTTATGGGAATCGGATCCATTATCGTTACCGATGAACGTAAGCAGTCTGTGGATTTCATTGAATACTATCCGGCAGCCTTTGTATTTATTATTCGCTCAAAAGAAGGTGCTTCTGCGCAGTCAGGTCTTCTGGACAGCTTCAAGCGTACTTTCATTACGGAATCACGTTATAAAATGGTATTATCCGGACTTGGAATCACCATTGCCATGGCAGCGCTATCAGGTGTTTTAGGTCTGTTATTTGCATATTTCCTTGTATTTATCCGTCATTCCGATAAAAAGATAATTAACGGAATAATATCGGTCTATACGGCCATAATCGCAGGTATACCTTCGGTAGTTATCCTTATGGTTCTATACTATGTAATATTCGGATCCACAAGAGTTCCGGCCTTCATAGTTGCCACCATAGGATTTGCCCATATTTATGCAGCCCGTGCCTACGGCGTTATCTGGAATGCCGCATCTTCGGTAGATGCAGGTCAGAGAGAGGCAGCGCTGGCACTTGGATACACAGAGGGCAAGGCCTTCAGGGAAATCATACTTCCCCAGTCCCGTGGAATTTATGAGCCTGTGCTTCAGTCGCAGTTTATTATGCTCATGAAGGAAACCAGTATCGCAGGATTCATCTCCGTACTGGAACTTACCAAGGCCGGCGACCTTATCAGAAGTCGAACCATGGAAGCATTTTTCCCGCTTATTGCAATTGCTCTTATTTACTTTGTTCTTACATGGCTCACGGCCAGAGCATTTGCCTTTGTTCAGTCAGTAAGAAACAAGAAGAGAAATCAGCGCGTGATAAAGGGGGTGGACTGATATGGGCCTTATAGAAATTAAAGGACTTCGAAAGGCATATGCCGACGTGACTCCCTTAAACAATGTGGATTTATCAATTAACGAAGGGGAAGTTGTATCAATTATCGGTCCTTCAGGAACCGGTAAATCAACGCTTCTTCGCTGCATAAACCGACTTGAAACTCCTGATTCGGGAAGCATAATCGTGGACGGAGTGGATGTGTGTGCGAAGGATACCGATCTTCCTCAGATCCGTACTAAAATGGGCATGGTTTTCCAGTCCTTCAACCTTTTCCCTCACAAGACGGTGGTTGAAAACATAATGATGCCCCAGATATCAATACAGAAAGTACCTGTGGATATCGCCTACGGAGAAGCCTTAAAGCAGCTTGAAACGGTAGGCCTTAAGGGTAAAGAGAGAAGTTATCCCGACGAGCTTTCGGGAGGTCAGAAGCAGCGTGTGGCAATTGCAAGAGCCCTGGCAATGAAACCCAAAATCATGCTTTTCGACGAGCCCACATCGGCTCTGGATCCAACCATGGTTTCGGAAGTTCTTTCGGTAATCAGGGATTTGGCTAAAACGGGTCTTACCATGATTATTGTTACTCATGAAATGAGACTTGCAAGACTCATTTCCGACAGAGTTATATTCATGAATGACGGCATTATTTACGAAGAAGGCACGCCTGATGAGATTTTCGGAACTCCAAAAAAGGATGCCACCAGAGACTTTATATTCCGTATCAAAAACTGGGATTATACCTTTGTTGATGAAAACGTTGACATGTATGAAATGCTTGGAAGGCTGGAAACATTCTGCGGGCGACAGTTTATGGAAAAGCATGAGACGGATAGATGTCTTCATGCAGTGGAGGAACTTACGTCATCAAGGATCATTCCCGCTTTCAGGGAAAGTTCCGATATGATCAATTCAAAAAGCATTATTAAGATGTCTCTTGAAGCAGGCGAAGGCGGAAAAGGCCTGTTCCTTAGAATCAGGTGTATGAATTTCAAAGACGGAAACAATGTTATCCTGAATGATTCCGATGCTATTTCCGAAGCAATTCTCAGGAAAGTGCTTAAGAGAAAAGAAGACGAAAACGGCGCAGTAGTATTTGAAATCGTTTAATGATAAAGAAGTGGGGATGGAACAGATGATGAAGATTAAAGGTTTTAAAAGAGTAACGGCTACGGCACTAGCTATCCTTATGGTGGCATCTGCCGTTCCTGAAAATGCTTTTGATTTCGTTAGGGTTACGGCATCTGCCGCTCAGGAGGAAGTAAGTTATACGGCCTACAGTTTTAATACCGAAACCGATACTTTAAGTTCCGAAACGGTTACGGTATCGGATTATACCCTTGTTACTCCGAATCTAATTAAAAACAGCCCCGGCGGGCTCATGTCAGGTACCTATGTTGTTAAGTCCGATACAGTAATCAGCGAGTATGTTTACATCAGAAAGAATCAGACTGTTAATCTTGTGATTATGGATTCTGCAACTCTTACCTGTTCACAGGGTATCGGCTGCGGAATCGATAAAAATGATGAAAGTGCAACACTAAATATTTACGGTGACGGAATACTTGTAGCCAATGGTACAAGCAAAACTGCCGGTATCGGCGGAAAGAATGATGAGTCCAACGGCAATATTACTATTCACGGAACCACTGTTGTGGCCAACGGCGGAAAGCACGGAGCTGGCATCGGCGGCGGTGAAGGCGGAAAGACAGGTTCATCCGCCACATCAATAAAGATATATGCAGGAGATATTACTGCAAAGGGAGGTACCGACGGAGCGGGCATCGGCGGAGGTGACTGCCAGAAGGGTTCTCTTATTTATATCTACAGCGGAACCGTTAAGGCCACCGGCGGAAAGCACGGAGCAGGTATCGGCGGCGGTGATGAAGAGGGTGTTGTGGGCTTTATCAACTACAACGGAACGATTACCGCAAAGGGCGGCTATCACGGTGCTGGAATAGGTGCCGGTGAAGAAGGCGGAAGCATCGGAAAGATTGAAATCCGTGGCGGTGACACAACTGCCATCGGCGGTGAAGGAGCTGCCGGAATCGGCGGCGGATATGATGAAGACGTAAGCGGCGAAATAAATATCACCGGTGAAACAACCAGGCTTTACGCAGAAGGCGGTGAGCATTCTGCGGGCATTGGCGGCGGATATGGCGGCGGCTGGTCCCCGGACGGTGATATGAAAGGTGATGTTACCATTGATTGCGGTGAACTCAGCGACATTAGCATTCTCGGCGGAACGAGAGTAATAGACCGCTTCGGCGGAGCTGGCATCGGCGGCGGTGTTGCCGGAAACCTTCAGGGAAATGTTTACATTTACGGCGGTAACATTGATATTACCAGCGGTAACGGCGGAGCTGGCATCGGCGGCGGCCGGGAAGAAACCCATTTCGGCGGTGAAGGCGGAACTGTGTACATCGGTGGCGGAAACACCCGTATCCATCTGTTTAACCTTATACAATCTCAGGATTTTGAAAATCATCTGGACAGCGAAGCCATCGGAGCCGGCCATGCTGACTGGGTTTCGGGAACGGTATATATATCTGCCGACAATAATAAAACCGGCAAATATATGCGTGTTGACTATGCCAAACCTATGACTACGGACAACTTTGATACCGCC
>CACYBJ010000171.1 GCA_902772565.1 uncultured Lachnospiraceae bacterium
CCGCTTGAGACCTGGGCCATCGGTATGGATATTGATGCCATCGACCTTAAGTATGCAAGGGAAGTTGCGGACTACATTCATTCAAATCATCATGAAGTAATCATTTCCGAAAAGGATGTTACCGATGCGGTGGAGGAAGTTATCAGAGTTCTGGGAACCTACGATATTACCACGGTAAGAGCATCCATCGGAATGTATCTGGTATGTAAAGCCATTCACGAAACTTCCGACGTAAGAGTGCTTCTTACAGGTGAGATTTCCGATGAAATCTTCGGTTACAAGTATACGGACTTTGCTCCGAGCGCGGAGGAGTTCCAGAAGGAAGCCGAAAAGCGTATCAGAGAGATTCACATGTACGATGTGCTACGAGCCGACAGATGCATAAGCTCCAACTCCCTTGAAGCAAGAGTTCCTTTCGGCGATCTTGATTTTGTGAAATACTGCATGTCCATAGATCCGGAGCTCAAAATGAACAAGTACGGAAAGGGCAAGTATCTGCTTCGCAAGGCCTTCGAGAAAGACGGACTCATTCCCGACAGCATACTCTGGAGAGAGAAGGCGGCATTTTCCGATGCGGTGGGTCACTCCCTTAAGGATGACCTGGCATCACTTGCGGAGAGAACATACAGCGATGAGGACTACGAAAAGGGCATAGTTAAATATCAGCATGCCCGTCCATTTACCAAAGAATCTCTTATGTACAGAGACATATTCGAAAAGTATTATCCGGGTCAGTCGGAAATGGTTATCGACTTCTGGATGCCTAATAAAAACTGGGAAGGATGCAACGTAAACGATCCTTCCGCAAGAGTGCTTTCAAACTACGGAGAAAGCGGCAAATAACCGAAGATGCCTGAAGTGTGTGCTTCGGCGGATGCAAAAGCAAGTGTCAAATCTTAAGGAGACAGATATGCGTTTTACGAAAATGCACGGCTGCGGCAACGATTACATCTATGTAGACGGTGCAGCCGAAAAAGTGGAAAACAAAATCGAAGTAGTACGCAGACTGTCTGACAGACATTTCGGCATCGGCGGCGACGGAATCATATTTATCAACCCTTCGGCAAATGCGGATTTCGAAATGGAAATGTACAATGCAGACGGTTCTAGAGGCCGCATGTGCGGAAACGGCATCCGCTGCGTTGCGAAATTTGTTTATGACAAGGGACTTACAAAAAAGAATCCCTTAACCATAGAAAGCTTCGGCTCCGTAAAGACGCTTTATCTTACGGTAGAAGATGACAAAGTCAAGAAAGTAAGAGTGGACATGGGAGAGCCCGAGCTTATCGCTTCTAAGGTTCCGGTTTTCGAAAAAGAAACCTTAGGTGCGGCAGATAACGAAGGACGACTCATTGATGTTCCCATAGCGGTGGGAGAAGGATGTTCCCACATTACCGCAGTGTCCATGGGAAACCCCCATGCGGTGGTTTTTGTTGAAGATCCGGCAGATATTCCTCTTGCGCAAGTAGGAAGCCTGTATGAACACCATCCTGCATTTCCCGAAGGAATAAACACGGAGTTTGCATCTGTTACGGACAGAAAGAATATAAAAATGCGGGTCTGGGAAAGAGGAAGCGGCGAAACGCTGGCCTGCGGAACGGGAGCCTGCGCCACCTGTGTGGCAGCGGTGCTTAACGGTTTTACGGACCGATCGGTGACGGTTCATCTTCTCGGAGGAGATCTGGAAATCGAATGGAACCCGGAGGATAATCATGTTTATATGACAGGACCGGCGGAAATCGTTTTCGAGGGCGAGGCAGATATTTAAGCCACGGTTACAGCAAGGAAGCAGTAACCGAAAAACCGAACAGGTTCGCCGTTTAATGTGAATCAAATAAAGATTGTATAATAAATTAAAAAAAGAACTTGAAAAATACAATCTTATGTGATATTATTAAAGAGTAGTAAGACAAAGGCGTCTTGGAGAACACTCCGAGACGCCTTTTTTTATTATTTAATCAAAAAGGAGGCTATTATGGCAAAGCAAAATGTACCGGAACTATTCGGATCCAATGTTTTTGATGACAGAGTTATGAGAGCACGTCTTTCGGCGGATGTATATAATTCGCTAAAGAAGACTATAGATGAAAATGCGAAACTTGAAGAAAATATAGCCGAGGCTGTTGCAGCCGAAATGAGAGATTGGGCGGTTGAAAAGGGTGCCACACATTTCACCCACTGGTTCCAGCCTCTTACCGGTGTTACCGCCGAGAAGCACGACAGCTTTATTTCTCCTTCACCGGACGGCGGAGTGATCATGGAATTCTCCGGCAAGGAACTTATCAAGGGTGAGCCGGATGCATCCTCCTTCCCTTCGGGCGGCCTTCGCGCAACCTTCGAAGCAAGAGGTTATACCGCATGGGATCCCACATCCTACGCATTCATTAAGGATCACACCCTTTGTATTCCAACGGCATTCTGTTCCTACTCGGGAGAAGCCCTTGACAAGAAGACTCCGCTTCTTCGTTCCATGCAGGCTCTTAACAGACAGGCCAAGAGAATTCTTAAACTCTTCGGCAAGGATGTAAAGAATGTAAGAACCAGCGTAGGTCCGGAGCAGGAATACTTCCTTATCGACAGAGAGATGTTTGAGAAGCGTCCCGATCTTGTATATACCGGCAGAACTCTTTTCGGAGCCATGCCTCCTAAGGGACAGGAACTTGACGATCATTACTTCGGTGTGATCAAACCAAGAGTAACAGAGTTTATGGAAGACCTTAACAACGAACTCTGGAAGCTCGGAATTCTTGCAAAGACGGAGCATAACGAGGTTGCACCTGCCCAGCATGAGCTTGCACCTATTTTCTCCACAACCAATATAGCAACCGATGATAACCAGCTTACCATGGAAATCATGCAAAAAGTGGCAAGAAAGCACGGTCTTGTGTGCCTGCTTCATGAAAAGCCCTTTGCAGGCGTAAACGGTTCAGGTAAGCATAACAACTGGTCCATGGCGACCGATGATGGTACGAACCTTCTTTCGCCCGGAGAGACACCGTACGAAAATGCACAGTTTCTGCTGTTTTTGTGTGCAGTAATCCAGGCGGTTGACGATTATCAGGATCTTCTTCGTCTTTCCGTGGCGACTGCAGGTAACGATCACAGACTCGGAGCAAACGAAGCACCTCCGGCTATTATTTCCGTATTCCTCGGAGATGAGCTTTCAGCAATTCTTGATGCCATCAAGAATGATGCTCCTTACCAAGGCAAGGAAAAGGAAGTAATGAAGCTTGGAGTACATGTACTTCCGGGATTTTCCAAGGATAACACCGACAGAAACCGTACTTCACCGTTTGCATTTACCGGAAACAAGTTCGAGTTCAGATCCTTAGGCTCTTCAAACTCCATTGCCTGCTGCAACATTATGCTTAATGCGGCAGTTGCAGAGAGTCTTAAGCAATATGCCGATATTCTTGAAGGTGCAAGCAACTTCGAAGACAGCCTTCATTCTCTTATCAAGGATGTTATTTCAAAGCATGAGAGAATACTCTTTAACGGCAACGGTTACAGCGATGAGTGGGTAAAGGAAGCCACCGAGGTAAGAGGACTTCTTAACCTTAAGACCACGGCAGATGCCATGCCTTACCTTCTCAAAGAAAAGAACGTAAAGATGCTCACAGAGCACAAGGTGTTCTCCGAAACAGAGATCAAGTCCAGATGCGACATCATGCTTGAGAACTACTGCAAGACAGTAAATATCGAAGGTCTTACAATGGTGGATATGGTAAGAAAGAATTATCTGCCGGCCATCGAAGGTTATCTTTACAGGCTTGCCAGAACCACATCCATGATGCAGTCGGTAAGCGGCAACGTAAAATGCAATTACGAGATTTCCACTATGGAAAGATTATCCGAACTCACGGATTATATTCTTGAGAGAGTAAAGGATCTTGAAGAATCTCTTGAGAAACTTAAGTCAAGCGACGATATCATTGCTACATCAGAGGCTATCAGAGATGATGTTATTCCGAAGATGGAACATTTAAGAAAGCATGTTGATGAAGCAGAGATGCTTGCAAGCGAGGAATGCTGGCCGTTCCCAAGCTACGGTAAACTCCTGTTTTCCGTATACTAAACCCACACACCCTTAAGGTTATCCCACAATGGCGTGGCACACTGCTTAGGCAGATGCGAAAACGCCGGGGGATAGCCTTTTTGATTTAAAAAAGAAAGAGGTAGAAAAATGACTGATGAGATTTTAAAAGCCCTGGACGGAGAATTGTTTTCCGTATGGTTCCTTATAGGTGCCGCACTGGTATTCTGGATGCAGGCCGGATTTGCCATGGTAGAGACCGGCTTTACCAGAGCAAAGAACGCAGGAAACATCCTTATGAAGAACCTGATGGACTTCTGCATTGGTTGCGTTGTATTTATCGCAATCGGTTTCGGACTCCTTCTCGGAGAGGACATCGTAGGATTTATCGGAACTCCGGGAATTGACATTTTCACAAAGTATGAAAGTTTTGACTGGTCAAACTTTATTTTCAACCTTGTATTCTGCGCAACAACAGCAACCATCGTTTCCGGTGCTATGGCAGAACGTACAAAATTCTTAAGTTACTGCGTATATTCGGCAGTTATTTCAGCCCTTGTCTATCCGATTGAAGCACACTGGATCTGGGGCGGCGGCTGGCTCTACGAACTCGGCTTCCATGACTTTGCAGGTTCCTGTGCGATCCATATGGTAGGCGGTATTGCAGCTCTTATCGGAGCTATTATGGTAGGACCGAGAATCGGTAAGTTCGAGAAGGATGAAAGCGGAAAAGTAACAAAAGTAAACGCTTTCCCGGGCCATAACATTGTAATCGGTGCCCTTGGTGTATTTATCCTCTGGCTTGGATGGTATGGTTTCAATGGTGCAGCTTGTACTTCAACAGATCAGCTTGCATCTGTATTCGTTACAACAACTATTGCACCTTCAATCGCAACTGTAGTATGTATGA
>CACYBJ010000172.1 GCA_902772565.1 uncultured Lachnospiraceae bacterium
TCACGGACGGGTACGCTTTTTAAAACATTTACTTCAATAGACATTTATCATACCCTCCGTTATCAGCCTGCACATTCACCATGATGGGCTTTGCCTTCCTTTTCTTCAAGGAAACGACGGCCTTCTTCGGTTCTGTACATAGCGCTTCTCTTCATTGCCTGGTCAAAGTCAACTGCATGTCCGTCAAATTCGGGACCGTCAACACATGCAAATTTAACCTCGCCGCCGACCATCAGTCTGCAGCCGCCGCACATGCCTGTTCCGTCAACCATGACAGGATTCATTGAAACAACGGTAGGGATTTCAAGCTTCTTTGTAAGAAGACAAACGAATTTCATCATTATCATAGGTCCGATAGTGATGCAGAGGTCATAGGAATGACCTTCATTTGTTACAAGATCCTCAAGAACCTTGGTAACCATTCCGGAACGGCCATATGAACCGTCATCGGTAGTAAGGAAAAGATTGGAAACTGATTCCATTTCTTTTTCCAGGATGATCAGATCTTTTGTTTTTGCACCGATGATTACATCACAGGTAACGCCATGCTCATGGAGCCATTTTGCCTGAGGATAAACAGGAGCGGTACCTAGACCACCGGCTACAAATACGATTTTTTTCTTTTTTAATTCTTCGATAGGTTCCTTGGTAAGCTCAGAAGGCTGTCCGAGGGGACCTACGAAATCATGAAGATATTCACCTGTTGTCAGCTTTGAAAGGCGGAGAGTACCTGCGCCGATGATCTGGACAACAATTGTTACAGAACCCTTCTCTCTGTCATAATCACAGATAGTAAGGGGAATTCTTTCACCGTCTTCGTGTGAACGGACAATTACAAACTGTCCGGGGAGACAGTGCTTAGCAACACGCGGTGCTTCAATATCCATAAGGAAGATATTGTTCGCAAGAGTGCGTGCCTCAAGGATTTTAAACATTACTTACCTCTTTCCGGAGCGGAATATTCTGCAATATATAATAAGGAAGCAATCCGTTACGCCCCAATACAGAGTTCCGGGAGCAGAATATTCATTATTATAATCTCATACTTGCAGAGTATACAGCAGGAATACATGTATACAATGCTGACAGAAGATATAATAACAGATATTTAACATTTTAGCAACAGGAAATTTATAAAAAATAAGAAATTTAAAAAAAATATAATTTAGGGCTTGCATTTCTGGGAATTCTGGGTTATAATGTAACAAATTCGTAACAAATTTGTAACAAGTGAATTTAAAACTTAAGAAAAATGTTACGAAGCAAAGAAGAAGAGGACAGTAAATTGAAATCAAAAAAATTCCAATTAATAGCAGCACTTGCTGCAACATCAATTCTGATGACAGCCTGCGGAAGCAGCGTAAGAGCTGACAGCAAGAGCACAGTAACCAAGAGTGGTTTTATTATCGCAGAAGCAACCAAAGCACCCGAAGAGGGAATGCTTAATGATGATATCGAAGTAAAGGCAGGAGAGGATGTTGATCTTGGTATCAGATTTGTTACAGACGAAGCAGTAACAGATGATACAGAGACAACAGATGAAGTTAAGGAAGAGGCACCTACTCCGGTTCCCGTTGAAAACAAAACTCCTATCGTATCGGAAGCAGATGATCCCGAGCTTGTAGAGTTCGCAACACCTACACCGACTTCGACACCTACACCTACAGCAACACCTACACCTGCATTTACATTCAAGGAAATGAACACCATAATGTATGCTGCAGATGCATTAACAGTAAGAAGCCTTCCGAACACAAACGGAAAAATGATCGGAAGCTACGGACTTAACGGTGAAGTAAGAGTAACCGGTAAGTGCTATCAGACCGGATGGTACAGAGTAAATTATTTCGGTAAGGTCGGATATGTAAGTAACAAATATGTATACGCACAGAAATACGTATCACCTACACCGGTTCCTACCGCAACACCTGTTCCTACAAAGGCGCCCACCAAGGCTCCTACCAAAGCTCCTACAAAGGCAGCAGCAAAGGCAACAGCAACACCTGTTCCCGCAAAGAACACTACTGCAGCAAAGGCAACAGCAACCGAAGCACCTGCTGCTACACAGAATGTTTCAACTGCAAAAGTTAATACAACAAACATGAACACCGCTAAGCTTTCTTCATATTCTAACACAGCTCACGGTGATCAGGCAAGAGCAAAAGCAAGAGAAATGGCTGCAAAGATTCTGACAGCATCGCTCGATGATGATGCAGGACTTTATACAAAAGCCGGAAAGAAGACCGGTGTTACATTAAGACAGGTACTTCAGAGCCAGTTCATCAGAACCGGAAAGATCAAGGCTTTCAACAATTGGGAGCATTGCGAAGGAACCGATATCTTCAAAGTATTCGTAGCATGGTACTGGACCGGTGACTACTACAAGCATTCAACATACAGAGCAGTCGGCGGAGATACTTCCGCAGCATACGGCGTTTTCTTCCTCGGTGCTGCAGACTGCTGGGGCGAGACCGATGCATATTCAATGGTACTCAGTGCACTCGGAATCCCTCATACAACAGTTCAGTTCAATAACGGTATAGCAAAGTATCACAGAGACGTTCTTGTAACCGTTAACGGACAGACCTTAAGACTGTAAGTTCCATTCTTTTTCTTATAGGTACAAATCATAGAATCTGCTCTCCGGATTATTCCGGAGGGCAGCTTTGTGTTTATGACAAAAGATTCAATATCTTGTTTACAAAGACAAGCAAATAGTTTATAATATCTTTGGTGAGTTAAGCTCACATCAAATATCAAAAAAGGAAAAGTAACTATGAAGTGGAAAATCCCTGTGATTTATGAAATGAGTGGCTACACCATAATCGAAGCAGATGGTGTAGACTCTAAGGAAAAAGCTCTTGAATTCGCCAAGGCAAATCTTGCTACACTCAAATTTCCGACCAATGCCGAAGAGATCGAAGGCACTATAAGACTCAATGAAGAACTTTCCGTAGAATTTGTTCCCGAAACAATAAA
>CACYBJ010000173.1 GCA_902772565.1 uncultured Lachnospiraceae bacterium
GAGGACTCGCCGCAAGTCTTCTTTACGGAAAGAATGGAGTTTGCAAGCTGTGTTCCCGCACTGTTGATTTCGTAGGATACATACTTACCGTTAATGAAGAGACCTACAAAACCATTGGATGCAAGCTGGATCTTGGCATCCTGTGATGCATATGTTACGTAGAGAGCAAAACCGCTTGAAACTACAGGGTTGTTTCGACCGTAACCGTAGCTTACGCTGCCGTCGATGGTCTTGGCACCCAGTACCATACCGCTAAACTTGGAGTCAACAGTTGTTGTATTATTCTTTGCAGAGAATGTTGCAGCTGCCCATGATGCGGAATTGGCTGCAAGGCTGGTACTTGAACTTGATACGAGAGTCTTACCTCCACTGTTACGAAGAGGATATACTGTCATAATATTTCCGGTACCATCTGTTACAGTTGCCTGATATGTACCCTTTACGTTGTTATAGACATTGTTAATGTCATAAACGGCATTGGTAACTACTCTGTGGTCACCGTTCTGACCCTTACCGGATGTATCTCTGTACTGCCAGTAAACAAGCGGCATATTTACAAAGTATGAAAGTTCCGGATCGGCAACAGCTGTTGTTCCGTCGAAATAGTAAATTGTTGTTAAAGCCTCAGGTACGAAAGCATCATTCTTATTAACTACTACAGATGCAGCAGCGCCTACTGAACGGTTGCTAAGGTCAGCAATCTGACATGTAGGTGCGGATTCCTGATTGTAAAGAACCATTACGCATCCGCCGATGTTTCGGTTTAAGAAATCGGCCTGAAGGTGTGCTTCGTTAGCATATGCATTACTGTCGTTCTTGATATCGCTTAATTTAACGCCTGCGGAATACGGGAAAACGCCCGCATAACTTCCTGCGCCGGAATTATTCTTAAGGTAGGTTGTTCCGTCGAATGCGGAAACATCTGTACCATCGGACTTGAGAAGTCTGATATCCTGGCAAAGAAGGTTACAGCCTGAAGCAAGAACAAGTGCAGAATTCTCATCAATGTAAATCTTACCCTTAACATCGATAACACCTGTGCTCTTGGAGAATGTAAGTACACCGTCCTTGATATAAACGTCACCGTTAAAGATTACTCTTTCACCGTCGAAGATAGCATCACAGCATTCAACAACAAGTGAAACGCCGTCCTTACCGCCTGATGCGGCATTACCGTCTACAATGGTTCCTACGTAGGTGTTACCTTCCTGGAAGAAAGTAAAGCACTTCTTATTATTCTTATAGTTTGAACCTTCGGAACTGCTAATCTTAATACCACTACCATTGAAAGATGAGTAACTTCCGAGAGGAATTGATGATGCAGGAGTACCATGAGTTGTTACGTCATTGATGGCAATATCGGTTGTGATATTGGTGAGGTAACCCTTCTCATCTGTGTAATTAAGAGTAATGTTGAATGATAACTTACCGGTATTCTTTGCACCGTTGTAATATACATAGTTTACTTTGAACTTGTTAGCATCACGTGTGTAATGAGGAGTGCCTGATGCATCAAGCCAGTAAACCGGATTGTTGCTTGCGTCCTTAAGGCACACAAGCTGTTTTGTTGGCTCATCCAGATTTTCAAAAAGATAATCGGACATGGCTGTTGTGATATTGGCTGCATTAAAACGGCCGACAGCCGCATCCATAATATCAAAGCTTGTGCTTCCGCCCTTCTGTGTCTGAAGAGCCTTGGCTGCTGTGACTACGGCGGTCTTGGCATTGGACATGTAAGTACCGCTTACAACGTCCTTGGAGAATTCGTCTGCAGCATAGGCAGATACGCCCTGAAGGACAGTCTGGATATCATCAACTACAGCTTCCGACGAATAGAAGTTTTCTTCGGATGCCTGGTTTACTTTTCTGGATAAGAGACCGTTATAGGTAATTTCAAGAGCTATACTCGCAATCAGGAGGCACACGGTGAGTGTGATCATAACCGAGAGTAAAGCCACACCGGAATTATCTCTTTTGAATTTGTTTAAGATACTTCTCACTTTATTTCCTCCTTTTTAGAATGTTTGAAGACCTGTATCCAGTTTGCTTCCCTTGGTCTTTGCAAGGTAGCCTGTGGTCTGGATGTGTCCGCTCTTAAGATGTGTATTGTTCGGTTTTGATTTATCGTGAGGATAAATGTAAACCGTAATATCATACTTGTAGTTCATGATACCATCGGATGATCTGTATCTGGAATTTACCTGAGCCTCATTGATCTGGGTTGTACCGACAGCCACATCCTGATAATCGCGTTTTTCAAAAACGATAACCGCATCGTACATTCCCTTACTCTGCTTGATACCGTTTATATAGAAAGCATAGTGGTTGGCGGTGTCATCGAAAGGAAGGGATGCGCCGTTTACTCCGATTACGGCTTCATAGGCAAGATTGTTGGGATCGTCGGAACCGAAAACATACTGGCCCATTTTCTTTGTGGAATCCATGTTGGCAAGAACCACGAAAGTCTTAAGATCGTTACACTGTTTGTAATACTCGTGAATCGAGAAAGCCTTGGCACTCTCAAGAACGGAGTCCGCAGTAACTGTTGCCTGAAGTTTCTTTCTGGCTTCGGTGTTCATCTTGGTCGAAGCAATCAGAGCCTGCATCGTAGGAAATACGATGATGCTTAAGATTACTACGGAAACCAGAAGCTCAGTAAGAGTAAAACCTCTGTTATCACCTGTAATGTTCGGTGTTTCGGCAGATGCATTATGGGCTGCTGCCATGCCGGTTGCTGCCGGCTCATTTTTCTTTCTCCTAAAGAATAACATTAAGCCTGCTTCCTCCCTTATCGTAAAATGTGCGGCGCCGCCGCTATAGTAATTAACTTCTTATCTCCTAAATCCTTAAGGATTTAAACCTGCCCGTAAACACTCGGCTTACGTAAAGGTTTAAATCTTTAAAGAAATATATACATGCCTTTATCCCGCGGCTTTCGCCGTGGGATAAAGACCGTATTATTAAATTACTGCTGTGGCTTGATAGGATTCTGAACACCCTGTGCTACATCCGGAA
>CACYBJ010000174.1 GCA_902772565.1 uncultured Lachnospiraceae bacterium
CCTATAAGTACCTCTTTACTCTGTCGCACCTTTCAAGTACCGGCTTTGTGCCAAGTACCAGAAATGCTGCTGTTGCCACGGCGGAAATGCAGTCTATCGGAAAGCCCGTGGCATATGCCGTGCCTATCATCGCCATGGTCGGTTTGTCATAAAACATAACTATGCTTGCGGGGTTCATGATTCCTCCGAAAACCACAAGTGTCATAAACACTCCGATGGCAGCAAGAAAGAATCTGTTTTCCGTAAATTTTCTTTTTCCGGCAAACATCCCCGCTATCAGGCCGATGAGGCCGAAGGTAAACATCTGATAAGGCGTCCAGGGGCCCTGACCGAAAAAGATATTCGATACCAGCATGGAAACCGCCCCCACAGCCAGCCCGTAGGCGGAGCCGAAGGCAAATCCCGACATCATAACTATGGCTATGACCGGTTTAATTGCCGGAAGCATAATAAACAGGCTTCGTCCGATTACCGCCAGTGCACTCATTACCGCTATTACAACAAGCCTTATGGTAGTGGGGCGTCCCGACTCAAAAAGCGTGTACAGCGGGATCATCAGTTCCAAAAGCAGTAACATGGAAATGAAATAGTACTTTCTGTTATCAAGAAAGAAAGCGCCGACGCACACCGTAAGGGGCATCAGAAAGCAAACCGTAAAGAACATCAGGGCTTTCATTTTTTTAAGGTTTCCGACGGATTCCTTACCGATGCTTTTCCTTTCTTCAGCGGGGATTTCCGGGCGACTGCCACAAGTGCCAACTGCCTTTCCAACCACATTATTTTTGACGGAACCGTCTCCGCCAGAACCGTTTCCGCCAACGCCGCTGTCGTCTCTGTTTTTACAGTCTCCTCTTCCCTTCTTACCTCCTGCGCCTCTCTGAATCCTCAGCACGTCGCTGGTGTAGAAAGTATTTCCCGTAAAGAAATCCACCGCAGGCAGAAGTTCCGTTATGTCACCGTTAAACAAAAGACCGCAATAATCTGCATAGAGAGCGGCAAATTCCAGATCGTGGCCGGAAATGATTATGGTTTTTCCTTCTTCCTTAAGACGATTAAGGATTTGCGCCATCTCCTCTTTGAAATCACCTTCCGTTCCCTTGGTAGGCTCGTCCATAAGTATAATGTCCGCTCCGGAAATCAGGGCTTTAAGAAGGGCTGCCCTTTGTATTTCGCCGCCGGAAACATCATATGGGTGTTTGTCAAGCAGGCTGCCCACACGGCAAAGTTTAATATACTCTTCCATCTTTGCCTCATCGATGCCGCCCACAGTCTTTCTGAAGTTTTTAAGGTCCTCTCCGATGGACACATCAAAAAACATAAGCCGCGGATCCTGAGGCAGCATGATTATGCCGTCGCTGGCAGCGGAAACCTTTCCCGTGTAGGAATTAAGAGTCCCCGCAATTACGGAAAGCAGCGTGGACTTGCCGCTTCCGTTGCCTCCCAGAAGCACGGATACGGAAGCCTTAGGAAATTCCAGACTGATATCCTTTAATATATCTTTTTTTCCCTCGTAGCCGAAGGAAAGTTCCGTCAGTTTAACCGAAGGAGCCGGTTTCTTTTTATGGGTTTTATTTGAATCCGACGATGCATTTTCCGCAAGCCACTGCCCGCCGTAGTTTTTAGCAATCCAAGCCCTGCATTTATCTTCGGCAGATGCAAAAAATGCTCTTCCGGAGTTCACATCCACAGGCATGGTGCCGCCGGCATCTGCCTCAAAAAACATTTTCACATAAACCGGCATGGACTTAAACAGCGGATCCCCGGCCTCATAGAGTTTTCTGATTACATCCTCCGGGCGGCCTTCAGCGGTAATTTCCATGTCGGAAAGCGCCACCATTCTGTCGGCCAGGTGCAGGGTTCCCGAAAACCTGTGCTCCGTCATAACTATGGTGGTTCCGATTTCGTGTCTGATCTTTTCCAAAGAGGATATGAATCTGTCGGCAGATAAGGGATCCAGCTCACTGGTGGGCTCATCCAGAAGTATGATTTCCGGTTCACAGGCCATGACGGATGCCAAAAGCACCAGCTGTTTCTGTCCTCCCGAAAGCTCGCTTGTTTTCTTCATGAATACGTCATTAAGCCCGAAGAAAGATGTCATCTCTCCGACTTTTCTACGCATGTAGTCCTGTGAATATCCGCGGTTTTCGAGACCAAAGGCCAGTTCCTGCCAAACCTTATCACACACTATTCCGGCAGATGCATTCTGGCAAACCACGGCCACTTTGTCGCCGTACTTTTCCTTAAGCATCTTAAGGAAGGTGGTTTTTCCGCTTCCGCTTATACCACAGGCGAGAAGAAACTCACCGTCATAGATTTTCAAATCCGAATTCTGCAAATCAATACTCCAAATTCTACGATGCTCTGTCAGTAGGGCAGGCAACAGTGTCGGCATCTGCCATATAGAATCGGGACAGATTCCTTCCCGATGTGCGATGTCTTCCAACTGCCTGATAGTTAAATACCATAGGAAGCATCACGAGAATCACAAGCAGCACATAGCCTGCCAGGGCCTTGGGGGCAAGCAGTTCTCCGTAAAGCTCCGGATAGAACCAGAACCTGAAGGCACCCTTATACTGAAGGAAAAAGTAGGCAGATGCCGTTACAAGAGTAACAACCGTAAACACCGTATCCTTCATCGTCCATTTAAAAACCGAATAGGCTGTCCGCTTTGTCCTGCCATAGCCACGGTCTCTCATGCCCTCCGCTCTTTTTACGGAACCCTCAAGGGCCCAGGTAAGAAGTGCCGAAAAGACCTTTATTTTTCTTTTAAGATATAAAAGCGGTCCCCTTTTCTTTTTCGCGGAGCTCTCCCCATTCTTATAGATTCCTGCGGAAATGCGGTCCAATTCCCGGGCCTTGCTAAGAAACTCCGGCACAAACCGAAGGGTCATGGAAAGAGTAAGGGAAACCGCAGGTGAAAGCCTGCCGAAGACATAAAGCATTTTATCTTCATCGAAACAGTAATTAAGACAGGCAAACCAGGTGATCATGGATATAAGAATAAGTGCCGCGGTAAAACCGTAAAATACGGCTTCAAAAGTAAGAGCGTTCCCTGACGGAAAACGGGCCAGAACAGTTCGGCCCCTGTGATTGTAAAGAGGGTTTATGGCCGCTGTTACAACAGCCAGAATGAGCATCCACTTAAAATGCTGTAAGGTTTTACGGAAACCTGTAAGACAGGCAAGGCTTAGAAAACCGAAAACCGTGGCAATCCCCAGTATCACCGGATTTCTTGTAAACATGCAGATGCACAGAATACAGGCAAAGAAAGCCAGCAGGGAGAGCGGATGTCTTCCTGCCAGCCTGTCGGATTTTAAGCTGATTTTACCCTTTGTTTTCTGCATATTTCGTTCCGTTTTCGTGTATGATACTCACACTGATCTATAACCTTATTTCATGTAAGTTAAACACAACCTTCTATAACCTTATTTCGTGTAAGTTAAACACAACATTCTATAACCTTATTTCTTTTAAGTTAAACACAACCTTCTATAGTCTTTGATAAAAGAATCAAAAAGAA
>CACYBJ010000175.1 GCA_902772565.1 uncultured Lachnospiraceae bacterium
CATCACGCTGAACGGAGTGCCGGTGCAGTGTACGCCGAAAAACGGAAAACCGGTGGGGGAGGGCCTCATAGAATTCTTGGATACCGCGGATCCCCAGATGATGCTCCGATTTGACGGGGAGATCCGGGGGAACCTGGAGATCTCCGGCACAGCCTATCCGGTGAGATGACCGGCCAAACGGCCTCCCATGGACGGAAACAGCTGGAACTCTACTCTACACTGTTCACAAGGATTTGAGGACATTACATGAGTCTCTTGGAAGTCAAGGGCGTTTCCATCCGGTATAGCATCGGCGCTCTGAAGGAGATCGGCCTGAAGGGATACGTGACGCGGGAGTTGGCAGTAGACATAGCTTGAGAGGGAATGATTCTTATCTGAGGCAAGAGGTAAGCACCTCATCTGGGCTAAGGTCAATACGATGAATAGAGCTGCAGAAAGTAACGGAGTATGCATCAGTTCAAATCGTGAACGCGATAACAATGTATCCGCATTAAGGCAGGGTTTTCAAGGAGGCATGCTGCGAAGCATTTATCTTGAATCAGACTGCATATAAAATGGATGAAATTTCCAGATACCGGCTTGCTTGTGGGGTTATGCAGAATAGGAGAGTCAAACTGTGACGATCGATAAAAGAACAAGAATTATCAATATTATATGTGTTTTCCTGTTTGTTGTGCTGGTTTTTTTCGTAGTGTACAATAACTTATCTATAATAAGACCTGGGTTCAGGAAAAAGCTTTACAAAGAGGAATTATACAACTGGGCGGCCGACGAGCTGATGAAGACGTCTAAAAATATCACGCCGACATCAGATGACACATATGTAACGACCACTGATGATCCCCAATTTTTCATACAGATGCATAGTGGCGGTCGTTATATGGAAATAAGGATAGCTGTTGAACTTTTGAATGAAAGCAGCACAAATTGTCAAGTATTCTACTGCGAAGATGGTCAGCCATTTAGCGAACAGCGGTCTTTTCACGACAAACTGAGTAGTGGAGTTAACACACTAATTCTCCAGAATGTGCAATTTGATAATCTTCGTATAGATATTGCCAATATCAAAGGTTTGGAGTTCCGACTGGATTCAGTAGAAGCACTAGTGTATGAGAATTCACTCAAGAGCGTTTCTGTTATTACTATTGCCTGTATTGCGTTGCTCTTGCTGCTGATACTGATATCCTTTCTGTGTGATTATCGTGGAATAAACAGCAGGTTTATCGGATTCGTTGATGGAGTAAACCATTTTGCAGATTTGCATCCCATCCGATTTCTATGTATATTGGTTGCGATAACTATCATTGCCTGTTACTGGAGATTCCTGTTTGGAGTTTCCTCATTTGCATATTTGGATATAGGAAGTGATACTGTATATGCTTATCAACCACTGTATTACGGGTTAATCTATCATTTGCGCGAGGCAGATTATTCAGACTGGTTGTCAAACTTTGGAATGGGAACAAACACACTTGTATTGTATCAATACCTGTTGGACCCTTTCTTGTGGCCGTCTATTGCTGTCGGTGCTGTGGCAGATTATTATGGAATGCAGTTGTCAATCGCTTGGATGCAGGCGTTGAGAATGCTCTGCGCGTCTATTCTGTGTTATTATTTCCTGAATCATTTTCAACTAAATAATAAGAGCAAAATACTGGCGTCATATCTTTATGCTTTTTGCGGTTTCCTCGTTCTATGGGGGCAGCACTATCAGTTTGCAACGGCGTTTGTTTACTCGACAGCTCTTTTTGGACTTCTGGAAGCTGCTCTACGTAAGAGCCAAATTTCTAAAGAACATTTCTTGCTAACGGGACTCGTAGGACTTACTGCGTCGTTTTCTTATTATACCGCATACATGGTTTTACTTACGGCAGCGATTTATGCGTTTGTTCGTATTATCAGTCTTTGGAAGACAAATGGATGGCGAGCGATTATACATCAGATCGTGTTGCTTGTTGTTGATGTAATGATCGGTCTCTTGATTTCAGCAGCGTTCTTTTGGTCATCCGTTATTGCCATTACAACAGTATCGGATCGTGTACGTTCAGCGGGACTGGATAATCTTTCTAAATACCCCTTGCTGATGAATCAAGAGCATGTGATTTCGGTCTTGAGCCGGATGATATCGAATAATCTTCAGGGAGTTCGAGACTATAAGGGGTATTTCAATTATTATGAAGCGCCGCAAATGTTCTTTGGTTCACTGATGCCTGTTTTTTTGCTGTTATACGTTGTGTCACGCAGAAAAGCAAAGATTGGCGGTTTCTTTTTCGCTTTGTTCGTTTTCCTTGCTCCATTTATATCACTGGTAGGACTGATTTATAACGGGCTGGTTGTTCCGGTTGATCGATATACATTTGTGTTGATGCCGATTTATGCGATTATCGTTGCTCATGCGGTTAATCAGAGGCTTTTAGATTTCAGCAAGGCATTGCTTGCCGCGGTGGTATCCTGCGGGTATTATAGTTTGCTGTATGTGATCATTCTTCCCAGATTATCTTCTTCTGGAAAAAAGTATTTTCTGATCATTTTTGCTGTTTTAATTGGTTTTTGGCTTTTGTTTTATATAAAGGAAAGATACAGAACGAGCAGAAATATTGTGATGTTAAGCATGATATTTCTTGCCATGATCAATGTTATCTCAGAAACGAGTACTACGGTAAACGATAGAGGTTTGGTTGCAGACAGTGCTGAGGACATGCAGTCGATATCGGTTGAGATCGAAAAGATCAGTGATGTGATTGAGAGTATTTATAATGAGGACGCATCACACTATCGTATCGAGTATTTGGGCGACAAAACGTTCTGGATGAATTCGGCGATGCCGTATAACTATGATAGCATTTCAGGATACGACAGTACTGTTAATGCAAATATCAAAGCATTTTTTAATAATTGCTGGCCAGATTTGATATTTGGTAAAACTGCCGTTCGGGTCGATTTTTCTCGTGACTATTCAAATGCCGACATGGCAGCACTTCTCGGAATAAAATATGTTCTGTCAGATACAGAGCTGGATATTCCGGAATACAGATATCTGAAAACATTTGATGAAGAGTATTATCTGTACGAAAACAGAGAGTACCGTGGATTCGGGCAGGTTTACAATTCCACGATTTCCGAAAATGATCTCCTTGCACTGTCAGTCGAAGAACGCCAGGGGGTTCTCAAGGATACCCTGGTTCTGGATACTGCCATAGGTCATATGCAGCGCAGATTACCTGCAGAGGCAACGATGATCAGACAGAGCAGAGACGATAGTCTCAGCGGTATGGTTCACAGCGAATCGGATGGATACCTCTTTTTACCCATTCCGTATCAGGATGGGTGGAAAGGGACAGTCAATGATCAAGCTGTTGAAGTATGCCGTGCAGACTATGGATTTATTGCGTTACCGGTTTCCGCAGGCGACAGCAACTTTACTTTGGAATATGACATTCCTGGTTTTTCTGTGGGGGTTTGGGCATCGGTAATCGGACTTGCCGTCTGGATAGCCATATTCGTGCTTGCAAAACGCATACCCACAGCGGAGTATTTGCAGCTATGTGAAGCAGCAGATATTCAGGAGGACGCTTTATCGGACGAGGGTCTTGATTATGGATACAATATGCCATGGGATAACAGGAGAGAAAAGCTTACAGCAATATTTAGAAAACACCGTTTTCTGTTCGAGGAACTTGCTAAAAGGGACTTTAAAAAGAAGTACAAACGTACTGTACTGGGCATGGTATGGAGCGTCCTGTCTCCGCTCCTCATGCTTCTGGTGATGCGATTAGTCTTTACGCAGTTTTTCGGGAGGAATCTTAATCATTACACCACCTTCCTGTTTTGCGGTACTCTGGTCTTCAGTTATTTTGCTGAATCCACATCTGAAGGAATGACTTCTCTGATCGGGAATGCGGGGGTGTTCACAAAAGTCAATGTTCCCAAGTATCTCTTCTTGCTTTCGAAGAATTTTCAGACGCTTATCAATTTCGGGCTGACATTAATCGTGTTTTTCTTGTTCTGTGCAATCGATCGCATAGATTTCACATGGAGATTTGTCTTCTTGCTTTATCCCATCGTTTGTCTCATGATTTTTAACCTGGGCGTGGGGTTTATCCTATCAGCTCTTTTTGTGTTTTTTAAAGATATCAAATACCTATGGGAAGTTTTTACCAGGCTGCTGATGTATATGTCTGCGATTTTCTATTCCATTGAATCCTATCCGCAAACAACGCAGTATTTGTTCTATATTAATCCAATTTACCTATTCATTCGCTACTTCAGAAAGATTGTGATAGACGGGGTAATTCCATCCGTTGGTTTCCATATACTGATACTTGTCTATACAGCATTTGTTACATTGTTGGGATGCTATATATATAAAAAGTACAACACG
>CACYBJ010000176.1 GCA_902772565.1 uncultured Lachnospiraceae bacterium
GTACCATCCCGAAGACAACGTTGTGGTGGCAGCAAAACGCCAGACCGGCGGACGGGGCCGTAACGGTCGCCGCTTCGAGTCTCCTTCCGGAGGGCTTTACTTCAGCATACTTCTTCATCCGGCGGTTTCTTCGGAAAAGGTAAGCTGGCTCACGGCAGCCATGGCAAGCGCCGTATGCGAAGCAGTAAGAGAACTTACCGGGGAAGATGCAGGCATAAAATGGATCAACGATATTTATGTTTCCGGGAGGAAGGTCTGCGGCATTTTGACCGAAGGAAGATTTAAACCTGACGGTACTTTGGAATATGCCATAGTGGGAACCGGAATCAATATCGAAGAACCGGATGGCGGTTACCCTGACGAAATAAAGGATGTGGCGGGTGCTCTTTTTAAACACGGTGATGCACCTGCAGGTTTCGGAGACAGGCTGCTTGAGAAAATCTGTGATACTTTCTTTTCATATTCGGAGCAACTTGATAAAAAGCCCTGGCTTAATCTTTACAGAAAGAGAAGCATAGTAGTGGGGAAGGGTATTAAAGTAGTGGAAAGCATTACGGATCCGGATAGTTTTTATACTGCATATGCCGAAGGAATCGATGATGATTTCGGACTGGTCATAAGAAAAAATGACGGAAGCAGAGCGGTACTGTCCACGGGAGAGGTCAGCATCCGGGTTTTAGGATAATTGTTCGTGCAATTTGGAAACGCCGATTTTACGGGTGTTTCCAAATTTTTGGCACTAAAGTGTATAAACAAATGCGACAATTTAAAAACTAAAATGAAAAAATATTAAAAAAATACAAAAATAGTGTTGACAAATAACTTGGCAGGTGATATAGTTTAGCTATCAAAAGAAAAACAGCACCGAGATAACGATGAAGTTTATCTTTAAACCTAAATCTACGAAAGGCGGTACGGTCCGATGAAAATGTAAATCTTTTCTCGAACAACCAAATTTATGAAAGGCGGTACGGTCCAATGGGCTCATAAAATTAACCCGAACCAAAACCATTTATTTTAAATTTATGAAACGAGGTACGGTCCGATGAAAATGTAAATTTTCACACCAGGCTAAATCCAATGAAACGAGGTATAGTCCGATGGGACATTAAGTTAAAAATCGATTAACCCGCAAGACGATACGGGTACAGGATCCAAAGGATCATAGATAATCGATAAGTGTACTATTTTGAAAATTTAGAATAGATAAAATTAAAGAAAGGCGGTACGGTCCGACAATTACTTAAGCTAAATTTTCAGCCGGTTGACGGGAACCGGGCAAGAAATTATCCCATTCGCGCATGCGAAATTTATGAAAGGTGGTACACTCCAAAGTACTAAGTAAATTAAATTCGAACGTCGGCAGGTAACGGTAAATAACCTGTTATAACTTGTAGACGAACTCTACGAGAATTTTAAGAAAGGCGGTACGGTCCAAAGGATACTTTTGAATCACAGCAGAAGACTTAAGTACCGAATTCCCATTAAGTGATCATAATCGAATGGAATTCGTTGATCGAAATTAACAGTTTATGCAGGGACGAAAAAATTCGGGTTCACTTAAGTTTAAATCAGAAAATTAAATAATTTAAAATATGAGAAGGGGCGCTTTTTTGAAGCGCTCCTTTTACGTGCGCAAATACCCGTATTTGTTGACATTGAGTCGGTTTATCTGTATTCTTATTAAGGATTATCTGAAACTATAATAAGGTATGATCCGGAGGACAGACTTGGGAAAAGAAAGTAGCGCAAAACAGCACAAGCTTGAGCAGATAAGAAAAGCAAAAAAGAAGAAAGTCATAATGATCTCATCCATAGTGGGAACGGTATTTGCCGCTGCCATTTTGCTGTTGGTGATTTCCATTATTCATCATAATAATCAAAAGAAGAATAAGGCTTCGGGAATCGATGTTTCCGGTAAAGAAACCGGCTACAGCAACGAAGTGGTTCTCGGCGATTACATGGGACTTACCTACACCCCTGTGGAAGTAAGCGTCTCCGATGAAGACGTGGAAGAGTACATAGACAGTCTTCTTAAAAACACACCGAATTACGAGCCTGATTATTCAAAAGACAAAATGAAACCTGTGGCAGGAGAAACGGTGGAGATTACTTTTTCTGCCCTGGCGACAGACGAAGTTGCCAATGCTGTTACGGACGAAACAAGACTGGTGACTATCGGAAACGGACTGTTTGGTTCGGAATTTGATGAAATGATAACGGATGTCACTGTAGGTGGAACTTTCCAGTTTCTTGTAAATGTTCCGGAAGACTGTGAATATGAAAAGCTTGCCGGCAAAGAGGTTAAGTTTAGCGGAACGCTGAACATGGTTGTAATCCTTTACGATACTGTAACCGACAGCTATGCGTCCGAACAGTCAAACGGTGAGTGTACCGAAGCCGTAGAATTCAATAATTATGTTTATAATCTGCTTTATGAAAGAGCACAGAAACAGGCAGATGAAAACAAGTGGAACCAGATTTGGAATGAGCTTCTTTCAAACTGTGAAATCACCATTGACGAAGCCAATGTGGATGCGGAATATCAGGACATGATTTCCTACTATGAAAGCTATGCAACCTACCTTGGAACCACGGTAGATAAACTTGCCACTGAAGCCTACGGATATTCCACTCTTCAGGATTTCTATGATTACTGTAAGACCTACTCGGAAAACATTGTAAAAGAGCAGGCTGTTTATAATGCCATCATTGCCAAAGAAGGCATCAGCGTAAAAGCCGGCGATGAAGTTTACAATACAAAGGTACAGAAGTACATGGAAGAGGGCGGATACAAGAGCATTGCCGATATCGAAAAGGTAATGGGACAGGAAGCCCTTATTGAGATGGTAGAGGACGATCTTGTATCGGAACTTCTGCTCAGCAATGCGGTACCGAAAGAAGAGTAAGTATTTATCCGCATTAAAAAATGTATTGAGAAAACAAGAGAGAATAGAGAACAGAATATGAACGGATACGATACCAGGATCAGATACAGCGAATGCGACTGTGAAGAAATAATAAAGATTGAATCTATTATTGATTATTTTCAGGATATAGCCATTTCCGATTCCCATGACGTGGGTTGCGGCGGAAAGCAGCTGATGTTTGACAAACACCAGGCCTGGGTACTTTCCTCCTGGCAGGTGGAAATCTCGCGTTATCCCGAAGCTCAGGAATACGTAAGGATAGTTACTGTTCCCTATGAGTTTAAGGGCTTTACGGGACTTCGTAACTGCGGAATCCTTGACAATGGTGGCGAGTTTTTGGTAAAGGCCAATTCCATCTGGGTTTTAATGGACATGGACAAGAAGAGACCCACCAAGGTTTCTGAGGACATGATAAATGCCTATAAAATCGGAGAGAAGTTCGACATGGATTACGGCTTCAGACGCATCGAACTTCCCAAGGAAGGCGAAGAAGTTAAGGCTCCAATTACGGTGGAAAGACACCATCTGGATTCCTTAGGCCATGTAAACAACGGACAGTATGTAAGACTTGCCGTTAATGTGATGGAGGAGGAATCTGCCGGAAAAATCATCCGTCCGGGTAAACTGCGAGTAGAATATAAAATGCAGGCACTCCCGGGAGATGCGTTAATACCACACCTTTGGAAGACTGAAAATGCCACCATAGTTTCTTTCATGAATGAAGAAGAAAAAATCTATGCAACGGTGGAAATATCTTAGAGAGCATTAAGGACTGCGCAGTGAAACGTTTACTTAAATATTTCAAAGGCTACAGGATCACATCCTTTATGGGACCGCTTTTTAAACTTATGGAAGCGGTTTTTGAACTGTTGATTCCTTTGGTCGTTAAGAGAATGATAGACAACGGAATCGGTAAGGGCGATACGGACTATGTCATCCGCATGGGGGTCCTTATGATTCTTTTGGGTCTCGTGGGTTTCATATGCTCATTAATAGCCCAGCTATTTGCGGCTTTATCGGCAACCGGAGCGGCGGCAGGTGTCCGCAAGGCTCTTTTTGATCACGTGATGAAGCTGTCTTTTGCCGACACCGATGAGGTGGGCACATCTACATTAATCACCCGAATGACCAACGACATAAATCTTTTTCAGAGCGGCGTTAACATGGCGTTAAGGCTGCTTCTTCGCTCGCCTTTTATTGTCTATGGCGCCATGATCATGGCCTTTACCCAGGACTTTAAGGCGGCTCTTATTTTTGTTGTTGCCATCGCGGTTCTTTTTATAATTGTAATCATAATCATGTGCCTGACTATTCCGGGTTACAAAACTTCCCAGGAGAGTCTGGACAGCGTCCTTACTCTTACCCGGGAAAGCTTTAACGGCGTCAGAGTAATCAGAGCCTTTGGAAACGAAGACGGCGAAACCGAAAAATTTAATAAGGCAAATGCCCGCCTCCGGGCGATACAGCTTAAAGTAGGCAGAATCTCGGCTTACATGAATCCCCTTACCTATACCGGAATCAATATTGCCATTGCGGCTCTTATATATACCTGCGGAATCAGAGTCGATGCGGGATACATGACTGCCGGCGAAACGGTGGCTCTTTACAATTACATGTCCCAGATTCTTATCGAGCTTATTAAACTGGCGAACCTTATGGTTACCATATCCAAGGGGCTGGCATCAGCCGGAAGAATGGCAGATGTGCTGGACATTGTTCCCGGCATGGAAAGAAATGAGGGCGCAGGCAGGCTTTCTTCCGATGATTCGGAAACCGCAGTTGAATTCGATCATGCTTTTATATCCTACACAGGCGAAGGAAACGGAGCCTTGTCCGATGTTAACTTTGCCGTTAAAAAGGGTGAGGTTATCGGCATAATCGGCGGAACAGGTTCCGGCAAATCCACACTGGTAAATCTTATCCCCAGATTCTATGATGTTACCGGCGGCTCGGTAAGAGTCTTCGGAAAAGATGTGAGGGACTGTAATGTTTCCTCACTTAGGGAGAGTATCGGTATAGTAATGCAAAAAGCCGTGCTCTTTAAGGGCACGGTCAAGTCCAATCTTTTGGTATCGGCTCCGGATGCCGACGATAAAGAACTTGCGGCTGCGCTTTCCGCAGCCCAGATAAACCTTCCGCTGGACAGGAAAATAAGCCAGGGAGGAAGCAACCTTTCCGGCGGTCAGAGGCAGCGTGTGTCCGTGGCCAGAGCTTTGGTTAAAAAGCCGGAAATACTGATACTTGACGATGCGGCATCTGCCCTTGATTATGCAACGGAATTTGCCCTCAGACAGACCATAAAGAATCTGCCGGAACACCCCACGACTTTTATTGTAAGTCAAAGGGTTTCTTCCGTTATGCATGCGGACCGCATAGTTGTGCTTGATGACGGTCATGTGACGGGAATCGGAAGCCATGAGGAACTTCTTAGATCCGACGTAACATACCGCGAAATATACGAATCCCAGAACAGAGACAGCGTGTCCGACGGGGAGGTGCTTTCATGAAAAAAGTAAAAGCCCCTGCCGCAGGATATGCAGGCACAATAAAACGCGTCTGGAATTATATCAGTTCCTACAGAGTCTATCTTATACTGTCCGTGCTCATGGCCCTTGTATCCACGGTTGCCATGCTGATGGTGCCGGTGCTCATCGGTGACTGCATCGATTGCATAAAGGGACCGGGCAAGGTGGATTTTGAAACCATAGAAGAAAAACTCATTCTGGTTGTTATCTTTACGGCGGTTTCCGCATTTGCCACATGGCTGATGAATGTGTTTAACAACCACCTGGCGTTTAATACCATAAGAGACATCAGGAAGGATGCCATGGAAAAGATCAACAGGCTTCCCATGGAATTCTTTGACAGCCGTCAGGCAGGAGATGTGGTAAGCCGTGTGGTTTCCGACGTGGATACTTTCGCCGGCGGCTTCCTTATCGGGTTATCAAAGTTCTTTACCGGAGTTGTGACCATTTTGGTGACTCTTGTTCTGATGCTCAGAATTAATGCATCCATCTGCCTTATGGTTGTGGTTCTTACACCGGTGTCCTTTGTGGTGGCTGCTTTTATAGCGCGGAATACTCACAGAATGTTTATGAAGCAGAGCATGGCTGCGGCAGATGCCGCCTCCTTCATCGACGAAGCGGTGGGTCAGTCAAAGCTGGTTAAAGCCTACAACTATGAAAATACGGCGGAAGAAAAGTTCGGAGAGATAAACGAAGAACTGAGGAAGTACTCCTTCGGTGCCATAATCTTTTCATCCCTTGTGAATCCTTCCACCAGATTTATCAATAATATAATTTACGCTCTTGCGGCAACGTTTGGCGGCCTCGCGGTGATTTCGGGAGAACTGACCGTGGGCGGTCTTGCGGTGGTGCTTGCCTACTCCATGCAGTACGCAAGGCCTTTCAATGAAATATCCGACGTGGTTACGGAACTTGCCGGTGCTCTTGCGGGAGCAGCCAGGATTTTCGAGATTCTAGACAGTGCGGAAGAGCCGGCAGATGCGGCATCTGCCCCGAAAACCGTCAGCGCCGAAGGCGACATAGAAATAAACTCTCTATCCTTCTCCTATGACAAATCCGCAAAGCTCATCGAGAACTTTAATCTTAATGTAAAAGCCGGAGAGATGATTGCCATAGTAGGTCCTACGGGATGCGGAAAGACAACTCTCATTAATCTTCTTATGAGATTTTATGAGCCGGATAAGGGTGGCATCTGCCTTGACGGTAAAAAAGTGACGGAACTGACAAGAAGGGGCTACCGAAGGAACTTCGGAAT
This sequence comes from uncultured Lachnospiraceae bacterium, assembly GCA_902772565.1. Taxonomy (GTDB): domain Bacteria; phylum Bacillota; class Clostridia; order Lachnospirales; family Lachnospiraceae; genus UBA3775. Next base: position 6,711 of record CACYBJ010000176.1, read on the forward strand.
GGTTCTGCAGGACACCTGGCTGGCGACCGGAACCATCAGGGACAATATAGCCATGGGACGTCCGGATGCGACGATGGATGAAGTGGTGGCAGCGGCACGTGCGGCCCATGCGGACAGCTTTATAAGACGTTTGCCGAAAGGATATGATACATATCTTTCGGAAGGCGGCGGTGATCTGTCTGCCGGTCAGAAGCAGCTCATCTGCATAGCAAGAATAATGCTCATGTCCCCTCCGATACTCATACTTGATGAAGCTACCTCCTCCATCGATACAAGAACGGAACTTAAGATTCAGGCGGCATTTGCCGAATTAATGAAGGGCAGAACCTGTTTTATAGTGGCTCACAGGCTTTCTACCATAGAAAGTGCCGACAGAATAATAGTTATGAAAAACGGTTCCGTGGTGGAGACGGGTACCCACAGGCAGCTCCTTGATGCGGGCGGGTTTTACTCGGAGTTATATAATGCACAATTTAAGCATTAAAATGCTGCTGTTTTTCTATACATCGGACCAAAGAAATATATCCCATTAACAGGGAATTTATGGTAGAATAGCAAAGTAAAAAATAGATATGAATGTCGGCCGAAAGAATATCGGTCCGAAACGGAACTATATATGAGTGAAGACAGAAGACAAAATAACGACCGCAGAACCCGGGACGGCGTAAGGCCGGAAGGGGAAAGACGAGGCGGCGGAGACAGACGCGCCGGAGATGACAGACGAGTCTTTAAGGACCGGCGCATCTATAACAGAGGCCGTGAAGAAGGGGAGAGGCGCAGCGGAAACGAGCGGCGCAAAGCTCCCGCGCCTTCTGCGGCAGAACGTGAAAGATACGAAAAAATGCAGGCCCAAAGGGCTCACCGCTCAACAGATGAGGCTTCGGAACTTCCGGATCCTTCCAAAGAGTACGACTTTATAGAGACCAGGGTTGAGCCTGAAAAGAAAAAAGAAGACAAGTTCAAAAAGGTTAAGGATATTTTTGCAGGCGCCGGAGCCTCGAGGCTTTGGGTGAGAATTGCACTGCTTCTGGCAGCGCTGATCTTTGTAGTATTCTCCCTTAAGAACTGTTTCCATAAGGCGGAGAAGGCCGGCGGAGATGTTAAGAAGCCCGCTGCACCCCAGTCAAGCGACGCAGGAGAGGTTTCTCCGGACGAACCGGTGGACAAAGAGGAAAACAACGCCCCGCAGTATACGGTGCCGAATTTCGTCACTACAGACGCTACAGTGATTATTCCAAGCGCGGCTGAGTATCAGTCCTCCATCGGAGCGGAAACAATATTTAATGTTTATGATCTTACCCCTGCGGCAGATGCGGCAGTCCCCTGCCCCGACGGAGATGACATCGGAACCCAGAGAGGTCTGGTAAGTACCAATGCGGTTCTTGTGGATCTTGAAACCAACGAAATTCTGGTGAGCCGTGACAGCGGAACGGTGCTTAGCCCCGCATCCATGACCAAGATCATGACGGTGCTCACTGCCATGGATTACATAGACGAGTCGGAGATGGATACGGTGGTTACCATTTCCCAGGAGATCTGCGATTACTGTTATTTAAATGACTGCTCGGCAGTAGGATATATGCCCGGAGAACAGGCAACCGTAAGACAGCTTCTTTACGGCGTGATACTTCCTTCCGGGGCAGATGCAGCCCTTGCCCTTGCAGAGTACGTCGCAGGTTCGGAAGAAGCCTTTGTGGAACTCATGAATGCCAAACTTGATGAAATGGGACTATCCTCCACGGCTCACTTTGTGAACTGTACAGGCATTTATGATGAGAATCATCATTGTACCGTAAAGGATATTGCAGTAATCCTGGCTACGGCCATTCAGAACGAAACTCTTGCAGAGGTACTTAATGCAAGAACCTATCAGCTTCCGGCAGATGAATTCATTCCTGACGGAATGACCTTAAGCAATCTGTTCCTTCGCAGAATAGAAGACTACGAAACCAACGGCAATGTTATTGCTGCCAAAACCGGTTATGTCAGTCAGGCAGGATGCTGTGCCGCTAGCTGTATGGAAACGGAGTCGGGCCACAGATACATTTGCGTAACAGCCAATTCTTTTTCATCCTGGCGAACGATTTACGATCATATTTCTTTATACAGATCTTTCACCCCGTAATGCGGTGTTGAATACCGAAAGGACAGGTTATGTACCTGTCCTTTATTGTGTAAAAGCCCTTTTGCAAGGGAGAAAAGCAGGTGGTATTTGGGGACGAATCTGCCTCGAAAAAATAATAAAAAAATTGCAAGAAAAATGTTGACAATACCTGCCTTGTAGTGTATTATATGACTTGCGTGTTCGAGAGAACGCAAAACTAAACAGGCTGGAAACAGCAAAATGCACGAGTGGCTCAGTGGTGGAGTATCGCCTTGCCAAGGCGAGGGTCGCGGGTTCGAATCCCGTCTCGTGCTTTTTTTTATGCCTAAAAATCCCTGCGAATCCCGCAGGGATTTTTGCTGTTTTAGGGATATAAGATATAATCCAAACAAAAAACCTAATGGGGCATAAAACCAATTGTCTATAATAAAAAACGTCTAATATTTCCGAAGGAAATGTTAGACATAGCGCCGGACATCGTCGAAGACGATTTTTCATGTCCGGCGTATCAA
>CACYBJ010000177.1 GCA_902772565.1 uncultured Lachnospiraceae bacterium
GACTTCGACAAGTTTGCCGAAAGAAAGCTCACCCCTTATGTTTCCGAATACATGAAAACTCCTGCCATAAAGGAAAGTCCGGTAAACATTTACTGCAAGGTAAAACAGGAAATGCTGCTGGGGACTCACAGTATGTTTGTAGCTGAGGTTGTGGGAGTTACGGTAGACGGAAAGTATATGGACACAAAGAACCGGTTCGATCTGGGGGCGGCGGGTCTGATCGCATACTCCCACGGTATTTATTATGCCCTTGGCAAGAAAATCGGAAGTTTCGGTTATTCCGTAAAAAATAAACGCAGGTAAACTCGGTTTCACTGTTAAAAAAGTATTAACACAATCATAAGGTGTTCTGTTGTATAATGTGCAAGGTGCGGCTTGACCGTGCCGAAATATTAGGCACTGAAAACGCGAAAGTGCGAACGTATTTACGGAGGGAAGAAAATGGATTTAATGACTAAACTCATGGATTACCCCAATATTATGGCAGCAGCCGTAAAGATGGGAAAGATCAAGAGAGGAACTTTCAATAAGAAGGCCTATGATGCAGCCGAGCAGGTTTGGCTCAGAACTCCTCATGAGGAACTTGAAAAGATTGACAAAGAGATAGCAAATACCGAACCGCTTTTCAAAACCTGTATTGTAACAAGCGGCGGAATTATTTATTTCTCTTTAAATGTACTTTACCTTATACCTACACGTGATGTGTGCTGGATTTATCCGAGAATCATTAAGAATACGGCATATTATATTATCACAACAGGTCGCGATCATCAGGTATGGGTTGTTGACAGAACGGGTGACAGACACCTTATTTACCAGTCCTTTACCGGTCCTTTCTCAAAGAAGCAGCCTGCAAGCGATATAATCAAAAAGATTGGAGAAAAGCTTTACAGCAGCAGACCCGGTATCGTTTTCGGTTATTCTAAGGAGACTGATCAGGCTTTCTCAACCAATCCTGAACTTGCGGCATCTCAGATTGATGCGGTTTCGAATCAGGATTAAACATCTTTTTAATAAATAACTTGACATGCAGCGCATAAAGGTGTATAGTATCTTTAAAGATTAAACAAGTGTTTAATTAACTACCTGATAAACAGTATGAAACGATTGTTTAATACTCGCAGGTGACCACAGGCGTTCAGCTTGCGTATATCAGGTTTGTGTCAGGGAGATTAGTTTGAAAGAAAACCTTTCAAACCCGCGATGATACCGCAGGCGCATCATCTGACGGGAAGCAGGCCTGCATCAAGGTAAGCACTATGAAGAAAAGTTATAAAATCGATGTTGACTGCGCTGCATGCGCTCAGAAAATGGAAGACGCTGCCAAGGCTACGGCAGGTGTTAAAGATGCCGTTGTTAATTTTATGGCTCTTAAAATGAAAGTTGAATTCGAAGAAGGGGCCGATCCCGCTGCGGTTATGCCTGTAGTTCTTAAGAACTGCAAGAAAGTGGAAGACGACTGCGATATCGAATTCTAAAAAGCAAAATCTATTGTTTTCGAAAGTGTCTGTGAAGAGTTTCGCAGGCACTTTTTTGTGCGATAAGCCTTCTTATTTTTTTTATTGTAAACATAAAAACATAGGGTTATAATGAAAAAAATGTCATTTCTTTGGGGAAGGGAATTGATATGAGGGATTTTGTTAAAGACAATAAATATGTAAATTATTTTTCAGATTGTTTCTCGTATATTCCGGGCGGTGTATTTGTTTACAGAGCCACGGGTGACGAGGAAATTCTATATGCCAACAGGTATGTGATCGAACTCTTCGAATGCGGCTCGCCGGAGGAGTTTATAACCTATACCGGCGGCTCATTTAAAGGCATGGTTCATGCAGACGATCTGGACAAAGTGGAGCACACTATCTGGAGCCAGATACGTACATCCGACAATCAGTTCGATCATGTTAAATACCGTATTAAAACCAAAAAGGGAAACATTAAACACATAGATGATTACGGCCGTCTCTTTGAAGATCCGAAGGAAGGCCAGCTTTTCTTTGTGTTTGTAATTGATGAGAATAAAAGCAACAGCGGAAGCTATGACGAACTCACCGGTTTTCCGGGCGAAAACAGGTTTAAGGACTATGTTGATTCCTATATCAACGGACCTGAAATGATGGTTGAAACCGTCGGGCTTATGCCTACGCGTCCTGCGGTTGTTTACTTCAATACCACGGGCTTTAAGTTCTTTAATGTTAGGTACGGAATGAAAGCCGGAGACGAGTATTTGAAAACCACAGCAAAGTGCATAATGGAAGAATTCCGCAACTGTTTCATTTCCAGATTTTCAGCCGATCATTTTGCCGTGTTCTGTGATGATGAAGATGTGATGAAAAAAACCGAAGGTGTGCTTCGTAAAATGAACGCTTTAAGAAGTACTTCCATTATCGGAATGAAGGCAGGCATTTTCTATATTGATAAGTATGGTGAAACTGCCGATGAGGCCTGCGAAAAAGCAGCCGTAGCCTGCGAATACATAAAGACCGATAAGTCTTCGGATGTTATGGTTTATACCGAGGAAGTGGGCAACAGCGTAATGGCCAACCTCGGAAGTGTGCAGTTTGACGATAAGGAAATCCTTACGGCATTTGCCCAGGAATACCTTGTAGTATTTGAGGTGGATCTTAGAAGAAAGAGACTCAGCACCTATAAGTATTATGCCACCACAGACCCAAGACTTGATGTGGCAGTATCCGGCGGTGACTACGAAGAGATTCAGCGTGTCTTTGCGGATACCATGGTTTCCGATGAAGACCGCAGGAGGGTTTTTGAACACACCGACGCCGACTATATCAGAAGCCAGCTCAGGTCAAGGCGAAGCTTCAGCACAATCTACCGGGCCAAGAACAACATGTTTGTGGAGGTAAAAATCATTCGTGCGGATTCCGGCGCGGGTGAGCCCGGACACATAGTTATCGGCTTTGCCAACAGAACCGATGAAATGGTAGACAAACTCAGCTATTCAAAGCCTATAGTAAGCATAGAAAATACGATAAAACAGGCCATGGGAAGAATAGCCGACCCGGATGCCACAAGAAAGTATCTTGAGAAGATTCGGGATTCCGTAGAGGAACTGAAGAGTCTGATCGACGGAGAGTAACATGAACGATGAAACACTGAAAAAAGCAGCCAAAATCATTATTCCGGTTTTGGTCTTTGTGCTTATAGTTTTTCTTATTGTACACACGGGAAACAAAAAAGAGGGAAACGAAAACACGGGAGGAAACGGCATGGGAGAAAAGGCAGCCCAGATTGCCGCACAGGCGCAGAAGAATGCTGCGGCAAACGGCGCAGGAACAGGCGGGGCAGATGCCACAGGCAACGGAAATACAGGCCTGGCCAACCCCTATGTTACTGTCACCAGAGCTTCCGATTTTGAATCCACAGGCATTGCGATAGATGCACCTTCCGGATCCACAAGCATTAAGTATATGATACTCAGCGGGACTATGCCCGTAGTGGATTTTAAAAAGGGAGCCAGAGAGTACCGCCTTGAGGCTACCAAAGGAGATGAGCAGCTTTCCGTAATTTACGGTACGGAAGAAAAAAGCGAAATGATTGATGATACGACTTTTGCAATGCTTACATCCTATGTAGATCAGGGTACACGTATCACATGGCAGAAAGACGGAGTTAACTACTTCCTCACATGCCATGATGCAGGCAGTGCCGAAGATGCAAAAGCAGTATACGAATTACTTAAGTGATCCATACAATTATAGAACATGTATTTTTTTATAAAAAAACATTGACACATGCTCGGTCATATGTTAATTTCATTTCAAATTGAATACCACAAACCAATGAAGCGGAAGAAAAAGCATTTTATCGCCGGAGTAATCTATAGCGAGTCCGGGACGGTGTAAGCCGGATGGTATGAGGAGTGCGTGAAGGTTTTCCTTCTTATATGGCCCGCCGAGGGCATGGGGAACAGGATTCGTCCTTAGTATACGTGACGTGAGGCATACGTTAGTTGCCGGAAGTATGAAGGTACTTCGCTAAGTGCATGGGTCAGACCATGAATCAAGGTGGCACCGCGGATAAATATTCGTCCTTGACAGATACTATATCTGTCAGGGATTTTTCTATTTTATAGGTTTTTAGGAGTACATTATGAAAATCATCACAGACATCAACAGCGTCAGAGAGCTTATGAAGGAAGGAAAGTATGACATCATTCCTGTTGCTGCGGAAATCCTTTCCGACTTCATAACACCGATTGAAGCTCTTAAGATTTTGAAGAATAATTCTTCCCACACATACATGCTGGAATCTGCCCAGGCCAATGAAAAGTGGGGCAGATACACCTTCCTCGGTTACGAGCCGAAGCTTAATATCACCAGCGACAAGGGTGTTCTTAAACTCGGAGACAAGGAAATCAAAACCGACAGACCGGCAGATTACATCAGAGACCTTCTTAAGAATTACAGAAGTCCGAAATGCGAGAATCTGCCATCCTTTACAGGAGGCCTTGTAGGATATTTCTCATTCGACTATTTCGCACTCTGTGAGCCTGCCGCAAGGACGGATGCGGAGGATACGGAAAACTTCAAGGAACTGGATCTGATGCTTTTCGATAAGGTCATCGCCTTCGATCATGTTTGCCAGAAAATAATAATCATCGTTAACATGAAAGTCAGCGAAGGAGAGGAAGGATACAGCAGAGCATTTGCCGAAATATACAGACTGTCAGAACTCCTTCATAAGGGCGAACCCATTAAGGAAAATGCAGGCAGACTTCTTTCGGAAATAAAGCCCATCTTTAACAGAGAAGAGTTTTGCTCAATGGTTGAAAAAGCAAAGCATTACATTAAAGAGGGAGATATCTTCCAGGTGGTACTTTCCAACAGACTGTCGGCTGACTTCACCGGAAGCCTCCTTAATACCTACAGATATTTAAGGACCATAAATCCTTCACCTTACATGTTTTACTTCTCGGGAACGGATGTTGAGGTTGCGGGTGCATCTCCCGAAACCCTTGTTAAACTCGAGAACGGTGTGCTTCATACCTTCCCTCTTGCGGGGACAAGAAAAAGAGGAGCCACCGATGAAGAAGACCTTCGTCTTGAAGAAGAACTTCTGGCAGATGAAAAGGAACTGGCCGAGCACAAC